>DASPJI010000250.1:0-3630 GCA_035628695.1 Thermoanaerobaculia bacterium
CGTGGGCACGGCTGAACAATCCCTGCCGCCGCCGGTCGGCCCCGGTGAAGGAGCCCTTCTCGGAGCCGAAGAGCTCCGCCGCCGCCAGGGAGGGGGGGATGGCCCCCATGTTGACGGCAACGAACGGACGGTCGCGGCGCGGACTGGCCTGATGGATGGCCCGCGCGACCAGCTCCTTGCCCGTGCCGGTCTCGCCGCGCAGGAGCACCGCGACATCGTGGCCGGCCACGGTACCGATCTTCGAACGGATCTCCTGGACGGCGTCGCTCTTTCCCTTGAGCCCGTGGTCGGGGATCCGCTGGAACACGGGGCAGAACGAATGGAGGAGAAGGGCGACGCTCCGGGCGAGCAGGAGGACGACGCCGCGCGCCAGATCGTCGGCCGTGAAGGTCCTCTCGTTCAGGACGGGCTCCTGATCCGCCTCCACCGGGGTGCGGGTCTCCCGACAGCTCAGGCGGATGCCGCCGTCGCCGGCGGGGTGGAGCAGGATCGGGCTGCGGCTCAGGTGCACGGTCCCGAGCGCCGTGCGAACGGTCCCGCCAGGATGGGCGAAGCCGGGCTCGAGACGGGAGAGGCTGACGCTCGTGCCGGCCCAGAGATCCGGCAGGCTGACCCGCTCACCGATCCTGCCGGCCTGCGGGTGCGCAAGGATGGTCAGGCCGGGGATCCTCGAGGGGACGACGGCCTCCACCGCGCAAGGGGTCTGCGTATCGGCGAGCAGATGCTCGCGCCAGGTCTCATCCTGATGAGGGGGCACGACAGCAGTTTAGCGCAAGTCAGAGCTGACCGGCGCCTCCCCATCCTTTATACTGTTGCCAAACCAATTGAACCCTCCTTCGAGCGGCCGGGAAGAAGCCGCCGCCCGTCCGTCTATCGAGGAGTGGCCCGGGAGCTGGTCCAGCCACCAACGCGAGCCTCCGCCTGGCGGGGGCTCAAACCATGGGAGCGCCTATGCTCGGCTCTACGATTCTGGATGTAGCGGTCGGATTGATCTTCGTGTATCTGCTTTTCAGCCTGCTCTGCTCGGCGATCCGGGAAGGCATCGCGGGGCTGCTGAAGACCCGGGCGGTCCATCTGCAACGGGGCATCCAGCGGCTCCTCCACGACTCCGCCAAGAACGGCCTGGCGGACACCCTGTACAAGCATCCCCTCATCAGCAGCTTGCGCAGGGGGGACAAGGACAACCGGTGGAACCTTCCTTCCTACATTCCGGCGAAGAGCTTCAGTCTCGCCCTGATGGATCTCGCCGTCCGCGGCAAGGACCTCGCCAACACGGCCAGCGCCGGACCTGCCGCGCCCTGGATCTCCCTGGACGGGCTGCGGGCCTCGATCCAGAACCTCGAGAACGTTCAGGTGCAGCGGGCGCTGCTGCCACTGATCGACTCCGCCGGCGGCGACCTCGCCCAGGCGCAGGCGAACATCGAGGCGTGGTACGACAGCTCCATGGATCGGGTCGCCGGCTGGTACAAGCGGCGGACGCAGGCGGTCCTGTTCGCCATCGGCCTGGGGGCGAGCGCCCTCATCAACGTCGATACGATCAAGATCGCCACCACCCTGTACTACAACGACACGTTGCGCGATGCGGTCGTCGCGCGGGCAGCGGACGCCGACCAGGACGCCCTGCGGCAGGCCAATGCCTCGCAGCTCTATGCGCAACTCGATCAGTTCGACCTGCCGATCGGATGGGACGACGACGCCCGGCCCTGGTCGGCGCCGCCAGCCGGCCGGCCGGAGAGCGCGTGGTGGCGCCTCGCTCCGATTCTGGGCTGGTTGATCACCGCCCTGGCGGTCACCCTCGGCGCCCCCTTCTGGTTCGACCTGTTGAACAAGATCATGGTCATCCGCTCGACCGTGAAGCCGCACGAGAAGAGCCCGGAGGAGTCCTCCGAAGACCGTCAAAAACCTTCCTCATCCCAGGGCTTGTCCGGCGGCGGGCCTGCCACGGCCGTTTCGCGGTCCAGCACGCCGGCCGCCGGCGCGCCGTTCTTCCAACCTCATGAATGGGCCGGGGGCCATCCCCAGGAGGGAGTCCTGTGAGCGCCGGTGCAGGGAATACCGTGCCGTCGGTGAACCGGGACCTGGATCTGCTGGCGCCGAAGTTCCGTGATCAGGTAGTGGCCGCGATCCAAGCCTGTGAGGATGCGGGGCTGGACGCCTACGTGTACGAAGGCTACCGCTCACAAGAGCTGCAGGCGCTCTATTACGCGCGAGGGCGCACCATCATCCCGCCCACCAAACCGGTGACGAACGCCTCCAGCAACCTGTACAGCTGGCACGGCTACGGACTGGCGGTGGACGTCATCTCCAGATCCAAGCTGTGGGACCGCCCGGAGAGCTGGTTCGCCCAGGTGGCCGCGATTTTCCGGCAGCACGACTGCCGGTGGGGCGGAGAGTGGAAGATGAGGGACCTGCCGCACTTCCAGTGGGGGCGCTGTAAGCCGAGCCCCTCGGACCTCGCTCGCCATCTGATCAGCACCCAGGGCCTCGAGGCGGTTTGGAGGGCCGTCGGAGCGGTTTGACCAGGCCGGCGCTTGACACTCTAAAGCAGGCGCGCCGCCGTCAACGCGTAGGTGGTGGCGCAGTCGAGGACATCCTCGAGGACCACGAACTCGTTCGGCCCGTGGGAGACGGAGAGGAGACCCGGCCCATAGGCCAGGGCCGGAACCCCTCTCTCCGCGTAGAAGCGGTTCTCGAGCAGGCCCGGGCAGATCTCGAACTCCGGCCTCCGGCCGGTCACCTCCTCGGCGCTCAGGGCGAGCGCCCGGGACAAAGGGGCATCCTCCGGAACTCCCGAAGGCCTCCCCTCCTGGAAAATCTCCCATTCGAGATCGATTCCTTCCCGGGTGAGCCCCGCGAGCACCTCCAGAAGCCGGCCCTTCTCCGTCTCCAGATCCTCTTCGGGATTGATGCGGCGATCGATCGTGAAGGACATCCGCTCGGGGACCACGTTGAAGTTCGATCCCCCGGCGCATTCCCCTCCGAGCAGCAGGATCGACCTCCGCGCCGCCTCCGGGGCGATGCGGAAGCCGGTGGCGCGCGTCTCCACCTCGCGCTTGAGATCGAGGAGCCGGCCGGCCACGGCGATCATTCCCTCGAAGGCGTTCTTCCCCTTGAAGTGCAGCCCCACGTGGGCCGGCTTCCCTTTGACCGTCACCCGCAAGGTGATGGCGCCGCGGTTGGCGTTCCAGACGACGCCGCTCGACGGCTCGGGAGTGAGCATGCCGATGCCGTCCTCGCCCAGGATGCCCGCCCGGGTGAGAGGACCCGAGCCCCGCGCTCCCCCCGTCTCCTCGTCCGGCACCATCAGGAGGCCGATCCGTCCGTCCAGCTCCACCTTGCAGTCCTTCAGGGCCTTCACGGCATGAATCATCGCCACGAGGCCGCTCTTCATGTCCGCCGAGCCGCGGCCGAAGAGCTTGCCCCCCTTCTCCCGCGGCTCAAACTGTTCGCGGCTCTGCGCCGGGACGACGTCATAGTGGCCATGGAAGTAGAGGGTCCGCCGCCCGCTCCCGTGAAAGCTCCGCACTGTGTGGACGGGGCCCTGGCCCGCGAGCCCGTGCGGTACCTCGAGCAGCTCGGTCTCGAGGCCGAGCCTCCCGATCTCGCGGACGATCACCTCCACGCAGGCCG
>DASPJI010000251.1:0-3878 GCA_035628695.1 Thermoanaerobaculia bacterium
GTGGCGTCCAGGACGGCGGCGAAGCGGGCCTCGATGGTGTCTCCGTCGAGCTGCTCGACGGCGCCGGCAACATCGTGGCGACTACGACGACGAGCGGTGACGGCGGCTACTCGTTCCAGTACCTGCGGCCCGGCACCTACACCGTCCGTGTCGTCAGCGCCACCCTGCCCACCGACTACGTCCAGACCTACGACCTCGACGGCACCAGCTCCCCGCACCAGGCGACGGTCTCGCTGGGCGCCGGCGAAGCCCGCGTCGACCTCGACTTCGGCTACCGCTACCCGCCCACCGGCTCGATCGGTGACCGGGTATGGAACGACCTGGATGGCAACGGCGTCCAGGAGGCCGGGGAGGACGGCGTCAACGGCGTCACCGTGCAACTGCTCAACGCCGGTGGCACCGTCATCGCCACACAGGTGACCAGCGGTAACGGCAACTACTCGTTCACCAACCTGCCGGCCGGCACTTACAGTGTCCGCGTCGTCAGCAGCACCCTGCCTGCCAACTTCATCCAGACCTACGACCTGGACGGCACCGGCACGGCCCACACCGCGGCGGTGGCGCTGGCGGCAGGGGAGGCCCGCACCGACGTCGACTTCGGCTACCGCGCCAATCCGGCCTTCCAGCCGGGCACCGGCACCATCGGCTACTGGAAGACCCACCCCGAGGCGTGGCCGGTCCAGCAGATCACCATCGGCGGGGTGACCTACACCAAGGCCCAGGCCATCTACTGGATGGACATGGCGAGCCGCGGCGACAAGACGATCGACCTGTTCAAGCAGCTCGTCGCCACCCGGCTCAACGTGATCCTCGGCAACGACGCGAGCTGCGTCAGCTCGTCGATGTACAACGCCGGCTCCTGGCTGGCCACCAACCCGCTGGGGAGCAACGTGAGGTCGAACAGCGCCGCCTGGCTGACCGGCGGGCCGCTGCACCAGAGGTTGGACGACTACAACAACGGGAGGCTCTGCGCGCCGCACAGGGGCTGATCCGGAGCACGCGACGGGAAGGCCGGCCTTCGCCTTCCCGTCCTCTTCCGGCTCCACTCGCGAAGAATCGTCCGAGCATCTATAATATTTTCTAGAGTAGATCAACGGTCATACAACCAAGAAGGCTTCGGGTGCGGAAGATGGGCGAGGAGAAACAGCTCGGCAGGGAGTGCGCGTCAGGAGGGCAGGAGCTGCTCGTCTCCAGGGAGGGGAACCGTCTCGAGGGGCCCCGGCCCTACCGGCGGCCGGATCTCGTGGTCTACGGCAGGCTCTCAGAGCTGACCCGTCTCGACGGTAATGTGGAATTTGATGGCATTGCCGGATCCCAGACTGTAACCTGACGAACCCTCGGCTAGAGAGCCCCCCTTCTTCACAGGAAAAGTCCTGCCTTGATCACCTGGGAGCGCATCCCGGGGACGGCGCCACGGCCCATCGCCTCCTGCCCCTCTCCGACCTCCGGCGGCCTCCGTTGTCTGTGGCACGGAGGGTTCATCGCCAACCGGCGGGACCTAGAGCTCGAGACCGGCTTCGCCGGCGCCTCGGACGCCGACCTCCTCCTCGAAATCTATCGCCGCGAGGGCCTGCAGACACCGCGACGCATCGCCGGCACCTTTGCCTGGATCCTTTGGGACGGCGACGCTCAGCGTCTCCTGGCAGCCCGGGACCGCCTGGGCACGCGGGGCCTCTTCTTCCGCCTCTTTTCCCGCTCGATCTGTCTCGCTGAGCGCGTCGGTGCCCTGCGGCGAGAGCCGCCGAGCCCGGACCTCAACCCGGTGGCCGTGGTCTGCCACATCCAGGGGGAGACTCCGCCTCCCGGGGAGACCTTCCTGACCGGTATTCACGCCGTCGAGCCGGGCACCGTGCTCGTCGTCGAGCCGGAGCGACTCTCTTCCCAGTTCTACTGGCGTCCCGCTCCCCATCCATCTCTCGGGTTTCCGAGCGACGAGGCCTACGCCGACGCCTGTCGAGAGATCCTCTTCCGGGTCACCGCCGAGTACGCCGGGCCAACGGCTGGAATCACCCTCAGCGGCGGGCTCGATTCCACCGCCGTCGCCGCCGCCCTGCGCGCCGCCCGACCGGAGGACGAGTTGAGGGCGGTGTCATGGATCTCGCCCGAACTGCCCGAGGCCGATGAGAGCCGGGAAATAGAGGCGGTCGTTGCCCGCCTGCGCCTGACTCTCATCCCTGTCGCCGCCGACCAGCACTGGCCGCTCAGTGAGGGTATCGATGCGATACCGGACACGCCGCACTACAACTTCTACACAACTCTCTGGGACGCCACCTTCCGGACTGCCCGGGAGCACGGCGTGACCACTCTCTTCTCGGGAATGAGCGGCGACCACCTGTTCGGCGGTGGACTCCCCCCCTATTCCGACCTTCTCCTCCGGGGCCGTGTGGGGCGCATGGCCGCGGAGATCCGGGCCGGGCTCCGTCAGGCCCCCGGACTGCCGCGGCTGCTGCGCTCCCGGGTGCTGGGTCCCATCGCGCGGAGCCTGACCCCGTGGAGAGACGAGTACCGACCACCTCCGGTGAGCTGGCTCGGTGAGGCCTCTCAAGACCTAGTACGGCAGACGAGGCCCGAGCTGCCGCATCTCCTGATGCCCGGCCGGCGCGAGCGCCTCCGTATTCTCCGAGATCCCCTCTTGCCGGCGGTCGCGCTCCTGATCGAGCACCAAGCGTCGAGGCACGGCATCGAGCTCCGCCACCCCCTGCTGGACCATCGCCTGTTCGACTTCGCGGCCGCGCTGCCGACGGAGCAGACCTGGTCTGGCGGGCTCAAGAAGGCGATCCTTCGCCGAGCACTAGGGGACAGCCTGCCCCGAGAGGTGACAGAGCGCCCGAGGAAGGTTTATCCAGTGGCGATCTTCCATCGCGGGTTGCGTGAGCGTGAGCAATCCAAGGCCTGGGCGCTGATGACGGACATGCGCGCCGCCGAGATGGGCTTCGTCGACGAGCCGAAGCTGCGCGATGAGTACCGGCGCTACCTGTCGGGGGAGACGCAGAGAGCCCTCTTCTGGCACACTCTGACCCTCGAAGCCTGGTTGAGACGGTACTTTCCCCGATGATCGCCCCGGAAGAGCACCCGGACACGTCGCAGGAGCGCCTGCGCCAGCTCGCCGCGAGCCTGCGGGAGCTCCGGGGAACGCTGCGGCGGGTCGACTATCGCCAAGCCGAGGCGGACTGCGAGCTGCTGGCCACGGCTCTCCTGCAAGAGATTCCACGCGCGGAGCTGGATCGGTTCCGCTTCGCGGCGATCCCCCGCGGCGGCCTGATCGTCCTCGGCATGCTGGCCTATGCCCTCGATCTAAACCCCGAACACCTCCAGCCTCACGCAGGAGATGGCGCGCTCGTCCTGGTCGACGACTGCGCTCTGACCGGCGCTCGGTTCGCCTCCCATCTGGCGAAGACACAGGCACGGGAAGTGGTGTTCGTCCATCTCTACTCCCACCCGGCTCTCCGCCAAGCCATCCGCGAGCAGGAGGAGCGGGTACGGGCCTGCCTGGCGGCGCACGACCTGCGGGATACGCGCGGCGTCGCCGATCCTGAGTGGCAGGAGAGATGGCACCGGCGGCTGGGAGGGCAGCGCTACTGGTACGGCCTGCCCGAGCTGGTCTGCTTCGCCTGGAACGAGCCGGACCGCCCTTTCTGGAACGCCGCCGCGGAACGGGTGGAGGACGGATGGAAGGTCATCCCCCCGCACCTCTGCCTCAAGACACGGATCGCGCTCGCCGGCCCCTGTCCGGTCCCGGCCCGACGTACTTGGCAGTCGCCGGCGGACGTGGTCAGCGGCGAGTTCGACGGGACCCTTTGGCTTTGCCAGACGACGACCGACCGCGTCTATTCGCTGGACGGAGTGGGCGCCGAGATCTGGCGCACCCTGGCCTCTTG
>DASPJI010000252.1:0-2163 GCA_035628695.1 Thermoanaerobaculia bacterium
CGTCACCTCGGTCGGTCCATAGAGGTTGGTCAGCGCCACCCCCGGCAGGCCGGTCAAGAGCCGCTCGGCGTGCACCGGCGACATCGCTTCGCCGCCGGTCAGGAGCTGGCGAACCCCCCGCAAGGAGTCCAGTTGGTGGTCCACCATCTGATTGAAGGGACCCGTGACCAGTTGCAGCGTGGTTACTCCTTGGCCTTCGATCGTCCGTCCCAGGTCGCCGAGCGACAGCAGGCCCGGCGGCGCCAGGACCAGACGGCCGCCGTGAGTCAGCGCCGGCCAGATCTCGATGGTCGACGGGTCGAAGGTGACGGGAGCGAACTGGAAGTGGACCTCGTCCGGCCCGAGATGGGCATAGCCACCCTCACGCACCAGCCGCACGATGTTGCCGTGGGTAATCCCCACCGCCTTGGGCCGCCCCGTCGATCCCGAGGTGTACAGGACGTACGCGAGGTTGCCGGGCAGGACGGCGCCGGGATCGGGTCCGGCGGCATCCTCCGGGTCCGCCGTCAGCTCCACCACGATCTCCGGCCGGGCCTCCTCGGGCAGGGAGGCCACCTTGTCCGGATCGCCCAGCAGGACCCGGGCTCCGGAGTCGGTCAACATCCAGGCGAGCCGCGCCGCCGGATAGTTGGGGTCAAGGGGCAGATAGGCGCCGCCGGCCTTGAGGATGCCCAGCATCCCCACCAGCAACGCGAGGGAGCGCTCGGCGAGCAGACCTACCGGCATCTCGGCGCCCACCCCCAGGTCCGCCAACCGCCGCGCCAGCCGGTCCGAGCGGGCATCCAGGTCGGCATAGGAGAGGTCCCCCTCGCGGGACGAAAGGGCGATCGCCCCCGGCCGGCGGGCAGCCTGCTCGCGGAAGAGGTCCACTACAGTCGCATCGGGCAGCGCCCGCACGGTGTCGTTCCACTCCACCAGGAGCTGGTGGCGCTCCGCCGCCGAGAACAGAGAGAGGGCGACAGGAGAGCCGGCGGGGTCTTCCACCGCCGCTTCCAGCAGGCGCAG
Organism: Thermoanaerobaculia bacterium; assembly: GCA_035628695.1. GTDB lineage: Bacteria > Acidobacteriota > Thermoanaerobaculia > Multivoradales > UBA5704 > DASPJI01. The sequence goes on from DASPJI010000252.1 coordinate 1,006, forward strand.
CCAGTGCCGGCACAGGCGCAGGGCCGTGGACCCGTCATAGAGATCGGTCGCGTACTCCACGCTGCCGGCCAGGCCGCCCCCCACCTCGCCCACCGCCAGGGTCAGATCGAACTTCGCCGTCGAGCCCGGCAGGTCGACGGGGAGGAGGTCCAGGTCCGCCAGGCGTGCCGCGGACAGCGGCGCATTCTGGACCGCCAACGAGACCTGGAAGAACGGGGTCCGCGACGGGTCCCGCTCCGGCAGCAGCTCTCCGACCAGCTTCTCGAACGGCATGTCCTGGTGGGCGTAGGCGCCCAGCGTGACCTCCCGCACCTGCTCCAGGAGCTCCTTGAAGCTTTCGGCCCGCCCCACGTCCGCCCGCAACACCAGGGTGTTGACGAAGAAGCCGATCAACCCCTCGGTCTCGCTGCGGTTGCGGTTGGCGATGGGTGAGCCCAGGGAGATGTCGGGCTGGCCGCTGTAGCGCGCCAAGACCGTGAAGAGCCCGGCCGCCAGAACCATGAACGGGGTGGCCCCGTGGCGCCGCCCCAGTAAGCCTATCCCCTGGCTCAGCTCCGCGCCGAAGCCGAGCTGCCGCGCTGCCCCGCGGAAGCTCGGCACCGCCGGCCGCGGCCGGTCCAACGGCAGGTCCAGGGCCGGCGCGCCCGCCAGCCGGCCGCGCCAGTAGTCCAGGTGGCGCTCCAGCACCTCGCCGGAGAGCCACCGCCGCTGCCAGACGGCGAAGTCGGGGTACTGGACCGGCAGTTCCGGCAACGGCGACGGCCGCCCCTCCCGGGCGGTGGCATAGAGCGCCTCCAGCTCCCGCACCATCACGCCCAGCGACCAGCCGTCCGAAACGATGTGGTGCATGTTGGCCAGCAGCAGGTGGTCCCGCGCGGCCAGCCGCACCAGCGCCGTGCGCAGCAGCGGCCCCTTCTCCAGGTCGAACGGCCGCGCCGCCTCCTCGATCGCGAGGCGGCGCGCCTCGCCCTCCGCCAGGGAGCCGAGCCCCGAGAGGTCGATCAACGGCAGCGGCTGCCGCCAGCCCTCGGCGGCGGGCAGGACCCTCTGCACCGGCTCGCCATGGTCCGGGTGGACGGCGAAGACCGTGCGCAGGCTCTCGTGACGCCGCACGATCTCCATCAGTGTCGCGGCCAGCGCCGGCATGTCCAGCCCGCC
>DASPJI010000253.1:0-2309 GCA_035628695.1 Thermoanaerobaculia bacterium
TGGAGCCGATGCTGCGGGTCCCCTACGATCTGCCCACCTTCGATCAGCCGGTGGCCGTGCTCGACGCCGCCGGCGGCGGGCACCTCGTCGTCGCCCGCCAGGGCTCGATCGAGGATACCGGGATCCCGGAGGAGGTCTGCGAAAGGTTCGACGGCCTCTTCGCCTGGAGCTTCGACGCCGCCCCGGCCGGTCTCCTGTTGCAGGAGAGGTTCTGGGTCGAAGTCGGGTGGGTCGGCTCCCCCGGCCAGTCCGGAGTCGGACGTCCGGTGGTGCTCACCCCGGACTCCGGCTACTTCTGGTTCTTCGGCCCGGACAACGTGGAGCTGATGCTCAAGGTCCTGGACGGCCGGAGCCTCAACGGCCACTTCTGGGTCTTCTATGCGTCGCTGTCGGACGTGGCCTACACGATCACGGTGACCGACACGGCGACGGGGAGGGTGAGGGCCTATGACAACGCCTCCGGCCAGCTCGCCAGCCGGGGGGACACCGCCGCCTTCCCGGCGGCCGGCGCCTCGGTGGCGGTGCCCGGTTCTCTGCTCCCCGGAGGTCCCAGCTCGGGTCTCCTCCTCGGCGACCGTTTCGAGGTGGAGGTCGCCTGGACCAACCCGGAGACCGGCATCTCCGGCATCGGCTACGGGGTGAAGCTGACCGACGACAGCGGCTATCTCTGGTTCTTCGGGCCGAACAACATCGAGCTGGTGGTCAAGGTGCTGGACGGCCGCGCGGTCAACGGCCGCTACTGGGTCTTCTACGGCGCCCTGAGCAACGTGGAGTACACCGTCCGCGTCCGCGACACCGCGACCGGGCAGGTCCGGGAGTACCACAACCCCCCCGGCCAGCTCCGCAGCCACGCGGACACGGCGGCGTTCCCGCTGCCGGAGTAGGGGGCGTTACCCCCGCTGTTCATCAGCGGCGGGGGGCGTCTTTCCCGGCTCCTGCGCCGCAAGCGCTTTCGAGTCGCGGCGGAGCGTTCGACCTTGCGGCGAAGCGTTCCAAGTCGCGGCAGGGGATCTCAACTCGCGGTGAAGCGTTCGAGCTTGCGGCGAAGCGTTCGACTTTGCGGTGAAGACTTCAATCTTGCGGTGAATCGATTGAAGTCGCGGCGAATCTTTTGATCTTGCGGTGAACGAAACGAAGTCGCGGTGAATCTTTCCGAGTTGCGGTGAAGAGTCTCGAGTCGCGGTGAACGAGGAGAGGTCGCGGCGAAGGTTCTGGAGTCGCGGCGGAGGAAACGGGGTCGCGGCGACGGGTTTGGAGTCGCGACGCCGCGAAAGGCGTCGCGACTCCTCGGATGCGGTGTCTACACCGCGAGCTGCTCGGCCCGCCGCAGCACCCGCAGGAAGTTCTCGCCCAGGATCAGACGGACGCCGGCCTTGTCGACGCCCCGTTCGAGGAGCGCCGCGGTCAGATTCGGGAAGCGGGAGACGTCCTCGAACCCTTCCAGCGGCTCCGAGATGCCGTCGAGGTCGGTGCCGATCCCCACGTGCTCCTCGCCGCCGAGCTCGACCAGACGGATGACGTGGTCGACGAAGACCGACAGCGGCACGGGGGGCAGCGGGTTGTCCTTGAGCAGGCGCTCCCGCTCGCGCCAGTGCTTGCCGGGCTCGCGCAGGTAGGCCGCGTCCATCTCCTCGAAGGCGGGCTTGAGCCGAGCCATCCGCTCCTTCTCCACCCGGCTCGCCTGCTGCCCGACGAAGGCGGGGTAGGTGTTGGCCATCACCAGGCCGTCGCGCTCGGCGATCTCCTTGACCAAGTCATCCGACAGGTTGCGCGGGTGGTCGCAGAGGGCGCGGGACGAGCTGTGGCTGGCGAGCGGCGGGGCCTTGGAGACGTCCAGCACGTGGCGGACGGCGTCGTCCGAGATGTGGGAGAGGTCGGGGAGGACGCCCAGGCGGTTCATCTCGCGGACGATCTTGACCCCTTCCTCCGACAGACCGCCGTGGCGCGGCTCGTCGGTGGAGGCGTCGCACCACTCGTGGCTCGCCCAGTGGGTGAGGGTGACGTAGCGGACGCCGATGCGGGCGCAGTGGGCGAGCGCTCCGGGCACCGACAGGGGCCGGCCGTTCTCCAGGCCCAGGATGACGCCGACCGCGCCGCGCGCCGCCGCCTCCCGGACCTGCTGTTCGGTGCCCACCTGCTCCATGCCCGGCACCAGATGGTCCAGGGTGATCTGGTGGAGCTTGAGGGTCAGCTCCCACCCCTCCTCGGGGCTCAGGGAGGCGGGGATGAAGAGCGCGAAGACCAGGGCGTCGACGCCCCCCTCGCGCAGCCGCGGCAGGTCGATGTGGCGGTCCGTCAGCCGCTGGGAC
>DASPJI010000254.1:0-2397 GCA_035628695.1 Thermoanaerobaculia bacterium
TCCGCGCTCGGGATCAGACGCTGCGCGATTGCTGCTTTCAACACGGCCGCGAGCTGAAGCCGAATCTGCTTCTGCTGGTGCGGCGGGAAGACCGAGATGATGCGGTTGATCGTTTCGGTCGCGTCGAGCGTGTGCAGCGTCGAGAACACGAGGTGTCCGGTCTCGGCCGCATGCAGCGCTGTTTCGATGGTTTCCATGTCGCGCATTTCGCCGACGAGGATGACGTCGGGGTCCTGGCGCAGGGCGGAGCGCAGGGCGTTGGCGAACGTCCGCGTGTCGACGTCGATCTCGCGCTGGTTGACCAGGGCCTTCTTGTCCCGGTGGAGGAACTCGATCGGGTCCTCGATGGTCATGATGTGCTCGGTGCGCGCCGAGTTGATGGAATCGATCATCGCGGCGAGCGTCGTCGACTTGCCCGAGCCGGTGGTGCCGGTGCAGAGGATCAGGCCGCGGCGCTCCTCGCAGATGCGCTCGAGGACCGGCGGCAGCATCAGCTCGCGGACGCTCTGGATGCGCGCCGGGATGACGCGCAGCACCAGGCCGACGGCGCCGCGCTGCTGGAAGACGTTGCAACGGAAGCGGCCGAGCCCGGGCACCGAGTACGAGATGTCGATCTCGAACTCCTCCTTGAAGCGCTGCTTCTGGCGCGCGTTCATGATCGAGAACGCCATGGCGATGGTGTCCTCCTGCATGAGGCGCTTGAGCTCGGGCAGCGTCATCAGGTCGCCGTCGACGCGGATCACCGGGTGGCTCCCCACCTTGAGGTGGAGGTCGGAGGCCTTCCGCTCCACCGCGATCTTGAGCAGGTCATTGATGTTCATCGTGGGCAAGCTCCCTGGTTACGAATGATCGGATCGTCGCGCTAGGCCTCGCGCGCCAGCGCCGGAGCCGGCGGAGGAGGCGCGGTGCCGGCCTCCCGCGCCGCGTGGACCGGCGTCAGCCAGCCGTGGCGGTCGTCGGCCTCGCCGGTGACGGCGGCCATGAACGCGTCGAGCAGGCGGCGGGTGATCTCCCCCGGGCAGGTGCGGACGGCGTAGTGGTCGACGGAACGGATGGGGGTGATCTCGGCCGCGGTGCCGGTCATGAACAGCTCGTCGCAGGTGTAGAGCAGCGCCCGCGGCACCAGCTCCTCGCGCACCGGGATGCCCATCTCGCGCGCCATGGTGATGACCGCGTCGCGGGTGATGCCGTCGAGCACGGAGGCGGCGAGCGACGGGCTGACCAGGGTGCCGCGGCGGACCAGGAACAGGTTCTCGCCCGACCCTTCGCTGACGAAGCCCTGGGCGTCGAGGGCGATCCCCTCGACGAAGCCGTTCGACAGCGCCTCCATCTTGATGAGCTGCGAGTTGAGGTAGCCGCCGGTCGACTTGGCGATGGCGGGCAGCGCGTCGGAGGCGGGGCGGCGCCAGGTGGAGACGCCGACGTCGACCCCTTCGGTCGCCCCCTCGCCCAGGTACTTGCCCCAGGACCAGACCGCCACCATCGCCTCGACCGGCGACTTCAGCGGGTTGACCCCCATGGTGCCGAAGCCGCGGTAGACGACCGGGCGGATGTAGCAGGACTCCATCTCGTTGGCGCGGATGGTCTCGAGGATCGCCTCGGCCAGCTCGTCGCGGGAGAACGGCATGGGCATGCGGTAGATCCGGGCCGAGTACTCCAGCCGGTCCAGATGCTCCGCCAGCCGGAAGACCGCCGGGCCGCGCCGCGTCTTGTAGCAGCGGATCCCCTCGAACACGCCGGAGCCGTAGTGGAGCGCGTGGCTCATGGCGTGCACGGTGGCCTTCTCGAACTCCACGAGCTGGCCGTTCTTCCAGATCCAACGGACGTTGGCGAAGGGATTGGACAAAAAGACCTCCTTTGAGCGCAAGCCGAGATGTTACGGGGATGCTAGCCCGAATGGGGCGGGGTGTCTACCTCCCGAGCATCAGGAAGGCCGTGCCCACCACCGCCGCGGTCTCGGCGCGCAGGACGCGCGGGCCCAGCCCGACGGGCCGCCAGTCGCCCATGCCGCCGGCCAGGAGCTCGTCGCGCTCCTCGGGCGACCAGCCCCCCTCGGGGCCGACGAGCAGGACGCCGGAGCCGTTGCCGGAGGCGCCTGGGATCTCCCCCCACCCCTCCTCCGCGGCGGCGGTGTCGAGCCACCAGCGGCCCTGGGCGTGCTCGGCGAGGAGCCCGACCTCTTTCCAGCCGTGGGGGCCGGTGATGTCCGGGACGCGCGAGCGGTGGCACTGCTCGACGGCGGCGCCGGCCACCCGGCGCATGCGCTCGATGGTGCCGCCGCCGAGCTCGCGCGGCGCCCGGGCGCTGTTCAGGAAGCGGATGGCCGAGACCCCCAGCTCGGTGGCCTTCTCCACCATCCAGGAGGCGCGCTCGGGGCGCAGCGTGGTCACCAGCAGC
>DASPJI010000255.1:0-7798 GCA_035628695.1 Thermoanaerobaculia bacterium
CAGTCGGTGCTGCTGGTCGGCCGCGAGGCGGCGAAGGCCGGGGACGTGCGCATCGTCTGGGTGGGAGCGCCGGGGGACGCCTTCGGCCTCCGCGTCGACTTCTGGGTGGTGAACGGCGGCGGCGAGGAGCTGACCGTCGGCGCCTTCTTGCGCACCGGCGAGGGCCAGACGACGATCACCCTCCCCCTCGACGGCGACGGCCGCCTCCGCTACCGGTACGAGCTGCGGCGCCTGGGCCCTCAGGGGGAGGAGCTGGTACGGCTGGGCGAGGGCGAGAGCAACCTCCTGGTCGTGCAGGCGGCGTGACGGTTCGCCTTCCCGGGCGCCATGGATGCCGTCCAGACGTCCCGGATCTCGTCCCAGCGCCCTGGATGCCATCCAGACGTTCCGGATTCCATCCAGACGCAGCGGGAAACATCCGGGAGCCTCGGATGCCATCCGGAAGCGCCGGACGGCTCCCGAACGTCCCGGACGGCGTCCAATTCAACCGGATGGATTCCGGACGTGCCGGGAGCTTCCCGGACGCTTCGGATCGCGTCCAATTCAAACGGATGGATTCCGGGGGAGCCGGATGTGTACGGTGTCGGGCGGGGGCTTCCTCCCCCCTGGGCGGTGGGCGGCAGGGAGCGGGGGAGGACCGAGGTGGGGGGTTGCCTTTGCGCGGGCCGGGGGAGAAAAAAGACCCCCCCTCCTTCACCTCCCCCGCTCCCTGCCGCCCACCCTCCCAGGGGGGGAGGCACCACCACCCCCTGCGGCCCCGAAGCTTCCGATGCGCTGCCGAAGCTTCCGATGCGCCGCCGAAGCTTCCAACTCCCTGCCGAAGCTTCCAAGGCATTGTCGCAATCTCCGCCGGGCCGTTGGAAGCTTCCAAGCGCTGCCGGAGTCTCCGACGCGCCGTCGTACTCTTCGGCGCGCCGTTGGAAGCTTCTCCAGACCGTTGGAAGCTTCGGCGAGCCGTCAGATTTTCCGCCAGGCTGTCGAAGTCTCCGACTGGCCGTTGCAACCTTCCGACGCGCCGCCGAAATCTTCGACTCGCCGTCGGAGTCTCCGGCAAGCCGCCGGAAGCTCCGCCAAGAGAAAAGCGCCTCCCCCGCGACGGCGGAGAAGGCGCTGCTTCCTTCTACAGAGGGGCGGGCCGCGCGAGGCGGCGGACATCGCGCCAGGGGCGTCAGACTTCCAGAAAGGTGACGCCCGTCGCGCTCGACGGGTCCGCGTCCTCGACGATCCGCACCACCGACCAGCGGCGCCAGGGCGCCCGCGGATCCGGCTCCTCCTCCAGGGATTGCCAGGCGGCGTACCACCGGCCGCGGTCGTACCAGACCGTCAGTTCGGCGGCGTCGGGACCGTAGTCGGGAATCCAGTGATTCCCCGGGTCCTCCTTCGCCTGCTGGAGCTCCTCAGGAGTGGGATTGAAGTGGATCCGCACCACCAAGTCATAGAGATGACGGCGGGTGGATTCGGTGGGACGGGACAGATCGACGCCCGAAGGCGTACGATCACTGTGGCTGGGCATGAGTTCTACCTCCTGTCCGGCAAGGCCTCGGGGTGGAGTGGCAACTCCCCCCCTTGGCCGCTTGGACCCTGGAACCCCCGATGAGACACGCGCTCACCTTGGAGGCACAGCGGTCCTGTACGGCTGTGCTGTGCAGCTATCGTTACGTTCTCTCCCCCTACCACCTCCTTTGTTGTACGGCTTACGACCGCCACCGAGCCTATACCGGGCTCGGGGGCGCGTCAAGAGGGAAATGAGAGAGTCTTACGGGAAAGTTGCGGAATGCGGAGCGGAGAAAAACCCCCCACCTGACCTCCCCCACTCCCTGCCGCCCGACCGCCCAGGGGGGGAGGCACCACCGCCCCCTCATCCGGCGGTCCGTGCAGGTCCGTGTTCGTCCGTGTCGGTCCGTGTTGTTGGTTCCGCCTCCCCCTCTCCCGGCGGGGGCGGGCGGAGATGGGAGAGGGGGTCGGGGGGTGAGGACTCCCACGCGCAGACGCACCCGCGGCCGCCGCCCCCTCTCCCGGGGCGGGGAGGAGAGGGAGGGGCGGGAGAGGGGGCCGGGGGGTGAGAGGCCCTACGGCCGGCCCGTGGCCGGCGGGTTCGTCGCGGCCGAGCCTTCGCCCGCGGCGGCCTCCTGCTCCCAGGAGGCGGCGGCCGGCTCGGGACGGCTGCCCGGCTTCTCCGGCGGCTGGGCGCCGGCCTGGCACTGCGGGCACTCTCCCGGCGGATTGGACGGCAGGTCCAGCTCGATCAGCGAGCGGAACGGCACGTCGAAGGGGTCGCGGCCGGCGGTGCGATCGATGATGGCGCCGATGGCCACCACCCGGGCGCCGCGGGCCGTGGCGAGCGACGCCGTCTCCAGCGTCGAACGGCCGGTGGTCACCACGTCCTCGATGATCACCACCCGCTCCCCCTGGCGCAGGGTGAAGCCGCGGCGCAGCCCCATCTCCTCCCCCTTGCGCTCGGTGAAGCGGTGCGGGACTCCCAGCGCCGCCGCCACCTCGTGACCGATGATCACGCCACCCAGAGCCGGCGACAGCACCGAGTCGGGATGGAACGCGCGGAGCTTGTCCGCCAGGTCCTGCCCCACCTTGCGGGCCCGGACCGGGTCCTCCAGCAGCAGGGCGCACTGCACGTAGGCCTCCGAGTGGAGGCCCGAGGAGAGAAGGAAGTGCCCCCGGCGCAGCGCGCCGCTCTCCTCCAGCAGGCGTAGAAGGATCCTCTCGTTCTCCGGCCGATCTTTGTCAAGTCTCATTGAGCTGCCCCTCCCGGCGGATTTCGTACTGGTCGAGCTTCTTGTAAAGGTTGCTCCGCGGCGTGTCGATGGCCTGGGCGGTCTGGGTGACGTTCCAGTTGTTCTCCTCCAGCTTGTGGAGCAGGAACATGCGCTCCGAGACGTCGCGGAACTCCCGCAGCGTCTTGACCGCCAGCACGGCGCTGGAGAGCTCCGGGCGCGTGCCACCGGTGGCCGCGACCACGTCCTCCCGCGTCACCTTCTCTCCCGGCGAGAGGATCAGCAACCGCTCCACCAGGTTCCTGAGCTCCCGCACGTTGCCCTTCCAGGGCAGGGCCTGGAGATGGCCCAGCGCCTCCGGGGTGAACTCCTTGGCGCGATAGTTGTTCTGCTCGGCGTAGCGGCGCACGAAGTAGTCCACCATCTGCGGCAGGTCCTCCAGGTGCTCGCGCAGGGACGGCGTGCGCACCGGGATGACATTCAGACGGTAGAAGAGATCCTCCCGGAACCGTCCGGCCTTGATCTCCTCCTCCAGATCGCGGTTCGTCGCCGCCACCACCCGCACGTCCACGTTCACCGTCCTCTCCGCCCCTACCGGCTCCACCTCTCCGTTCTGCAAAACTCGTAGCACCTTGGCCTGGGTGCGGGCGGACATGTCGCCGATCTCGTCGAGGAAGATGGTGCCGCCGTCGGCGGTGACGAACTTGCCCATCTGCCGCCGCACCGCGCCGGTGAAGCTCCCCTTCTCGTGGCCGAACAGCTCCGACTCGATCAGCTCCTCGGGGATGGCGGCGCAGTTGACCTGCACCAGCGTCTTGTCGCGGCGGGTCGACTGGCGGTGGATGGCGCGCGCCACCAGCTCCTTGCCGGTGCCGCTCTCGCCGGTGATCAGCACCGTCGCCGGCGTCGGCGCCGCCCGCTCGATCGTCTCGCGCAGCCGCTTCATGGCGGGGGCGCTGCCGATCAGCAGGTCGGGCTCCTGGCGCAGCACCCGGTTCTCGGTCTGCAGGCGATAGCTCTCGATGGCGTTGCGCAGCGCCAGCAGGACGCGCTCCCGCTGCAAGGGCTTCTCGAAGAAGTCGTAGGCGCCGCGGCGGGTCGCCTCCACCGCCGTCTGCACGTCGGCGTGGCCGCTGATCATCAGCACCGGCATGTCGTAGCCGCGCTCGCGGAAGGCCTTGAGCACGTCCAGCCCGTCCATCTCCGGCATCTTGATGTCCATCAGCACCGCGTCGGGCGCGCGGTCGGCCACCTTGGCGAGAGCCTGGGAGCCGCCCGACGCCTCGTCGACCCGGTAGCCCTCGTATTCGAGGATCATGTGCAGGCTGTCGCGGATCGCGGCCTCGTCGTCCACCACCAGCACGGAGGCGCGAAAGCTGTCATTGCTTCTGGCCATGGTCGTCCAAGTGTAACAAGAAAGCGGCCGGTGCTCCCCGCCGCGGCCCGCCTCTCCTGGGAGAGAGGGGGCCGCGGCGGGGAGCACCGGCCTGCTGGGTAGCAAGAGTTGGCACGGGGCCGGCGGGCCGGCCCCGTCCCGGCTTACGGTACCTGCACCACCGCGAAGAACGCCTGCAGCGGCTCGCCGCGCCGGTACGTCTGCAGGTAGAAGCGGAGGAACGAGCCCGACTTGGCGCCGCGGACGATCGACTCGAAGTCGGCGACGCTCGAGACCTCGCGGCCGCTGACCTCGGTGATCACGAACTGGATGCCGCCGCCCGGCCGCACGCTCTGGTCGTACAGCGGGCTCGTCGGCTCCACCTGCGTCACCAGGACGCCGCGGGCGTTCTCGGGCAGGCCGAGGCTGTTGCGGTTCGACGGCGTCAGCCCCTGGTACTGGATGCCCAGCCAGTCGATGCCGCTCTCACCCTGCTCGCTCTCCTCTTCCTCGTCGCCCTGGTTCTGGTCGGGGCGCTCGGACAGCCTCACCTTGCGCTCCATCCGCTTGCCCTCGCGCAGGAGAGCGACGTTCACCGTCACGCCGGGGCCCTTGTTGGAGACATAGTTGATGAGGTCCCGCGTCGTCTTCACCTGGACGTTGTCCACCGACACGATGATGTCGCCGTGCCGGATGCCGGCCTCGTCCGCCGGCTGGTTGTTGACCACCGACTGCACCAGCGCGCCTTCCGTGGTCTCGAGGCCGAAGCTCTGCGCCGTGGTGTAGTCGAGGTTGGCGACCTCGATGCCCAGGTAGCCGCGGCTCACCTTCCCCTTGTCGCGGAGCTGCGGCAGGATCTCCTTGAGGGTGTTGACCGGCACCGCGAAGCCGATGTTCTCGGCGCCGTAGTTGATCGCGGTGGCGATGCCGACGACCTGCCCCCTCATGTTGAGGATGGGGCCGCCGGAGTTGCCGAAGTTGATCGCCGCGTCCGTCTGGATGAAGTTTTCGAACGAGATGTCGTTGATGCCGATCGACCGGCCCTTGGCGCTGACCACGCCGGTGGTCACCGTCTTGTCCAGGTTCAGCGGGTTGCCGACGACCATGATCCAGTCGCCGACCCGCACCCCCTCGCTGTCCCCGAGCTCGAGGTAGCGCAGGTCGCGGCCGGGATTGATCTTGAGCAGGGCGAGGTCGGTCGCCTGGTCGGTCCCCTTGACCTCGGCGGGATAGTCCCGGTCTCCGAGATGGACCGTCACCCGGGTGGCGCCCTCGATGACGTGATAGTTGGTCACCACCAGGCCGTCGCGGCTGATGACGAAGCCGCTGCCGCCCGAATCCGAGCGGAACTCCTCGCCGCCGGGGCCGCCGGGGGCGCCGGGGGTCTGCCCCGGGTCGTTGGGGTTGCGCTCGTCCGGCCGCTGGCGCGGGCCGAAGAAGAACTCGAACGGGTCCACGCCCCGTCCGCGCCGTCCGCGCTCGATGGTGGCGGCCTGGATCGACACCACCGCCGGGTCCACCGCCTCGGCGAGGTCGGCGAAGCTGGGCAGGGCCGCGATCTCCCCGTGCTCGGCGGCCAGTTGGGTCGCCGACAGGGTCGCCGCGGGCTGCGGCTGCGCGTCGCTGGGGACGGTCAGCTGCAGGCCGCCGGCGAGGACCATGCCGAACACCACGGCCCCCAGGACCAGCAGAAACGTCGTGATATTGCGATGCCGAGTCGTACTCATTGTGCGCTCCGGTCTCCTTTCCTTCTCCATGCCTACGCAAAGCAAGGGGCTTGCCAAGAAAATTTCCCTCGGAGAGGCCCGGCTCGCGCCGCTGTCTCTGCCAAATTGGCACGCCCGTGAGGCCCACGGGACGACATTGGGGAGCGGCATGCGCAGGCGGGAATTTCCGGCCTCCTGCCGCTGTCTTGTAGAGTGCGCGTGCCGTCCCCGGATGGGAAATCCGCCCCCACGCGTTCCTCGCGGCATCTTCCACGAGTTGAACCAGCAGGCCGGCTCTTCTATAATGAAGGAAGCCAGCTTGCCCGACCGGCTCCCCCGGTCGGAAAGGAGTGGGTGTGAACCCACTTTTTTTGTTTGGCGGGTCTGGCATCAAGAGGACATGGCCGAGAAGAAGGTAGCCGACAGGGCCGGCGCGAAGAGCGCTGGCGCGAAGCAGTCTGGAGACAGGAAGCCCGCCGCTCCCCGGGTCCTCGACCCGAAGCTCCGGCAGGAGATCGGCGACATCGCCGACGCGGCCGGATGCGAGCTGGTGCACGCCGAGATCAAGGGCGGCACCCTGCGGCTGATCCTCGATAAGGAGGAGGGCGGGGTGAACCTGTCCGACTGCGAGTACGTCTCCAAGCAGGTCTCGGCCTACCTCGACGTGGTCGATTTCGGCAAGAGCCGCTACGTGCTGGAGGTCAGCTCCCCCGGCCTCGACCGGCAGCTCTACCAGCCGCGCGACTACGACCGGTTCGCGGGACGCCTCGCGCGGGTCACCATCGAGGAGGGTGGGACCAAGAAGACGGTGGTGGCGCGCCTCCAGGGGTTGCGCCGGCAGGACGGCCAGCCGCCCGAGCAGCCCGGAGAGGCGGCGGCGGCCGAGGCCGAGGTGGTGCTGCTCGACGACAAGTCGGGCGAGAGCTGGGCCGTTCCGCTCAAGAACATCAGGTTGGCTCGACTCGAGATCGAGCTCTGAAAGAGATCAGGAAGAAGAAGCCATGCCCCAGGCACAGAAGGCACAGAAGGCTCAGGCCGCTCAGGACGTGAATTTCAACGAGATCCTGCGTCAGGTCTCGCGCGAGAAGGACATCGATCTGGACCGCTGGGTCGCCGCCCTCGAGGACGCCATGGCCTCGGCGGCCAAGAAGCAGCACCGGATCAAGGAGCCGGTGCGCGCCCACCTCGACCGCGACACCGGCCGCTTCGACGCCTTCATCGTCAAGAAGGTGGTGGAGACGGTCGAGGACCCGCTGGCCGAGTGGACCGTCGAGGAGGCGCGCGACCACAAGGACGGCGCCAACGTCGGGGACGAGATCCACCTCCCCATCTCCACCGACGGCCTGGGGCGGATCGCCGCCCAGTCGGCCAAGCAGGTGCTCTACCAGCGCGTACGCGAGGCCGAGCGGGAGAACATCTACAACGAGTTCATCGACCGCGTCGGCGAGGTGCTCAACGGCACCGTCAAGCGCTTCGAGCGCGGCGACATCATCATCGACCTGGGCCGTACCGAGGCCGTGGTGCCCCGCTCCGAGCAGGCGCGCCACGAGCGCTACAGCCAGGGCGAGCGCATCCGCGCCGTCATCGTCGAGGTGCACAAGCAGCCCAAGGGGCCGCAGATCGTGCTCTCGCGCACCGACCCGCGCCTCCTCGTGAAGCTGTTCGAGACCGAGGTGCCGGAGATCTACGACGGCACGGTAGTGATCAAGAACGCGGTCCGCGCGCCCGGCGAGCGGGCCAAGGTGGCCGTCTACAGCCGCGAGCGCGACGTCGACCCGGTCGGCGCCTGCGTCGGCATGAAGGGCTCGCGCGTGCAGTCCATCATCCGCGAGCTGCGCGGCGAGAAGATCGACATCATCGAGTACAGCGACGACCTGGTGACCTTCGCCCAGAGCGCCCTCGCCCCGGCCAAGATCACCCGCGTGTCGGTGACCCACCACGGCGAGGTGCCGCACCTGGACGTCATCGTCGAGGACGAGCAGCTCTCG
>DASPJI010000256.1:0-6521 GCA_035628695.1 Thermoanaerobaculia bacterium
GTCGGCTTCGAGGTCCAGCGACTGCTCCGTCCTCTCCATCGGGGGTAGTGTACGGGAGCCTGCCACGGCGGCCGTCCCCGCGGAAAAGACGTTCATACCCAGGGTAGGAGAGCCATACCCGGAGGGTGGACGGTCTCCCCGTGGGTACTGCGGCCATCCCCGAAGGGCGGGCGAACGTACCCAGGACCAGGCTGCCATCCCCGCGGGTAAGGGTCCATCCCCGTGAATAGGGTGTCCATCCCGCGAGGGATGAGGGTCATCCCGGGTCTCGCAACCGCTGAACGGCCCATTCCCATTGGCCCCAGGAGGCGGAGGACGATCCCTCCGCCTCCCATGCAGGCGCGTCGGCCGCTGCCCAGGGGCGCGGCCTTGGACTCGGCGGCGCCCCTGCAAGATTCAGTTGTCAAAGAACCTGCCCGTCATCTTTCGGGACGATAGCCCGTAGCTGACGTCTTGCAGGAGTGTAGGACAATGCAGTCCGCCTTGTCATGTCCATGCTTGACATTAAGGGCTTCGTTGATGACAATGCGGATGATGTGAAGGCTGCATTGCTTCTGTTGCATGGTTCTTTGACAATCGATGGACCAGGTCCCGGGCACGGCGAGGGCAGCGCCGTGCCCGGCCATGCGAGGACGGCTCGCCGATAGATCCTGAGGACGATCGACGTTTCAGGTCGGCTAAGGCTCGCGCTGGAGGAAGACGTCCACGACCTGAAGGGTGTGGCCGTGTGCCCGGGCCTTGCTCTTGAAGCGCAGCTCGTTGCCGTGCCGGTCTCGCCGCCGCGCCTCGACGTAGTCGAGGTCGATCGAGGTGATGCCAAGGTCCGCCAAGGGGATCAGCTCCTCGGGTTGCGAGGCGCCGTCGTGGCTGGCATCGATCCACACCTGTGCCAGCCAAGCTGTCCGTTCCTTGTAGCCGTCCAGGTCGAGGTCGAAGCGGACGCCGCCGGCACTGCTGGTGAAGGAGAAGCCGTCACCGTCAAGATCCAGGACGATCGGAGAGGCCGAGCCACCCGTCGGCGTCGGCGTGAGGGTGTAAGGGTTGGGCGGGGTCTGGGGACGGGTGGGATTGCACAGGACATGGGACTCTGACGTTCCGCGCTCGAGGAAGAAGCCATCGACCCAGATTTTGGCAATGTAGCAGCGGTCGGGGTCGGGAAGAGTCCGTAGATAGTTGTTGTAGTCACCGGAGCTGTCGCTGTTGATGACCCGGGAAATGAGGGGAAGCCTGCTTGTAACGTCCTCGATGAAGTGTTCACCCGCGAAGGTACAGACCACTTCGGTGCCGGAGTCAGTCTCGCAGTGCGCCTCGCCCGCGGAATGGAAGGCCCCGTCTTCCATCTTGGTCAGACCGGCATCTGCCTTGATCCTTGTTCCCGCCACGGCCGATGCCGGAAGGACTAGAAGGGAGAGGACGAACAGTCTACAGAGTCGGTGCCTGGTCATGGGCAGCCCGTCTCGTGCCAGCGAAGCATGTCCTCGGACTGGAAGCCTTGGGAGGAACTGCTCATCTCCAGAGCGACCACCTCGTAAAGGTAGCGGTCAAACAGGGTGCGTCCGAACCGGGCCCTGGCGGCTTCCAGCGCCGTCGCTTGCGCTGCGCATTGGGCTCGCGCCCGTTGCTCGGCTTCCTCCTCCAGGCGCTTGCGGTCCGAGTGCGTCCCCTTGGACGCCTCAAGATGGGCGGCCTCCTCTTCCCGATGAGCCCGAATTGCCCCGGCGGTGACTTTCTCGAGCTCGTCCAGAAAATGTTCCCCAAGCCCCAATTTTTCGGCACCCTGGGCGAAGCCCGTCCTCCAGGTGTCCCGATTCTCAGGATTCGAGGTCAGTACGAAACCTAGCCGCAGCAGCCGACTGAAGATCTCTCCAGGCAACAAGAGCTCGGGCTCGCGACGGCCGTTCACAATGGAAATGGTCGTCCCGGGCTCCGGAGCGGGGCGGCCCGCCCGGGCCTCAGCCTCCGCCAGTCGGCGGTCCATGTCCTGCGGGTCGAAACGGCGCTCCAGCCGCTCGTAGAGGGTCCATTCCCAGGGCTCCTTCGCTTCGAAACCTGGCTGCCGGTCTGCTGCCGAGGGCCCCTCCTGGGCGGCGGCAAACCTTTTGGCGGCCGAGCAGCCGGTGTCCTGCTGGCGAAGCCAGTCCCTGTTTTCGGAGCGTTGTGAGATGCGGCCCATGGCAGGGGCAACCACCTCATAGAGATATCGGTCGAAGAGGGGCCGTCCGAAACGTGCCCTGGCGGCTTCCAGAGCCTTCGCTTGCGCGGCACAGGCGGCCTCCTCCCGCACCTTCATGTCCGCGTCCCTCCTCCTGAGCTCACCTCCGTGGGCCTCGGAGTACGCTTGCAGCGCGGCCCTCTGCTCTCGCTGCACCCGAATTCCCTCGGCGGCGGCCTGTTCGAGCTCGTTCAAGAAGCCGTCTCCCAGCCCTGACGCCACGGCACCCTGGGCGAAGCCTTTCCGCCAGCTCTCCCGAGTCTCGGGGTCTCTGACGGCATAGCCCTGCCAGAGCAGCCACCTGAAGATCTCCCCGGGGAGCAAGAGCTCCGGCTCCCGGCTGCCGTCCACCAAGGACAGAGTGGTGCCCCGCTCGGGAGAGGGACGGCCTGCCTCGGTCGCTGCCTCGGCCAGGCGACGGTCCATGTCCTGGGGGTCGAAACGGCGTTCCAGCCGTTCGTCGAGGGTCCACTCCCAGGGTCTCTTTGCCTCGGGGGCCGCCGGCGACTCCCCTCGGCCGGCGGTGCTCCCCAAGGCCGTCGCCAGACAAAGGAAAGTCAGGAGGAACGAGCGCGACGTGGAACGAAGCATTGCGGATCTTCCCTTTAAGTTTCAAGCAATACTTGGGAGCGTAGCAACCCTGCAGGCGGCCGGTCAAGGAGAGGTCCCCAGAAAACCGAGAGCCTGGAACGTCTTGCCCCGTGCAACCTTTCTCCTCCCTGCGCGTCTCTCCGGTAAGATGAACGGCTGTATCCCTCTCCGGTGACCGGGGGAGGGCGCCTGGAGGCCTTCTAGGGTGATGACGACGAATGAACGCGCGACCGGCAGGGACGTGATCCTCGCCATCGGTGAGAACATGCGGAGCAGCCTGGAGCCGCTCCTGACCAAGACGCTGGCGCCCAGCCTCTACCAGGTCTACCTGCACAGCGAGGACTACGACCGCCTGCGCTCCCTCTTCACCGAGCTCGAAGCCGAGGCCAAGAAGCACCTCGACGGCGAGCTGGAGCGCATGAACCGCCAGTCCTCCCCGTCCTGGAACCGGCTGCTGTCGCCGCTGCTCAAGAAGAAGCCGGAGGAGCCGGCGGCGGTGCCCTCGCCGCAGTACGTCAGCGCCGAGGGGCGGTGGTCCGTCCGCTTCCAGGAGGACCCCAACGGCACCCTGGCGCCCGGCGAGATCGAGGTGGTCTCCGAGTTCGCCCACCAGGAGGACCTGGAGTACGGCTCGGGCTCCAAGACCCACCGCATCTCCACCACCCGCAAGCTGGGCCAGATGACCTCGCGGCGCGAAAGCAAGACCATCGACACCCAGGCCGCGTACGCGAGGATCCTGTACAAGGACGACAAGGGGCCGCACACCTATCTGATGACCAAGGACGAGATCGTCATCGGCCGGGACGCGCCGGACGTCTGGACCGACCTGCGCCTGGAGACCTCGCTCGACGTCTCCCGCGAGCACGCCCGGCTCCAGCGCACGCCGCAGGGGACGTTCCGCGTCAAGGACCTGAGCAAGCTGGGCACCACGGTCGAGGGTGTCCCCGTGCCGCGCAGCCTCGAGGCGGCGGAGGGGGGCGTGCGCGATCTGGACCGCTGGGTGGACCTGCCGGACAAGGCCCGCATCGGCCTCGCCGGCGTGGTCGTCCTCGAGTTCGAACGGCTCGGACGGGGATAGCGGACGATGGCCTCCCTCTTCCTCGCCCGCTGGGCCTTCCTCCTGGCCCTGGTTTTGCTGGGGGTCCTCTTCTTATGGCTCGCGCGATCGGACAACAGGGGACTGTAAGCCCCCTCGTTCCGCTGCGGCGCCTCGCCGCGGCGTCGGCGAGCGACCCGGGACGGGAGCGGGACGGCAACGAGGACCGCGTCCTCTGCGACCCCGAGCGCGGGATCTTCGCCGTCATCGACGGCGTCGGCGGCGAGTCCGGCGGCGAGGTGGCGGCCCAGATCGCCCTCGACACCCTGCGCGGGCGGCTGTCGCGCCGCACCACCGACGCCGAGCGCCTGGTGCGCGAGGCCATCGCCCAGGCCAACAAGCAGATCTTCGACCGCGCCCAGGCCGAGCGCGGCCTCGCCGGCATGGCCTGCGTCCTCACCGTCGCCGTGCTCGACGGCCCCCAGGTGACCGTCGGACACGTGGGCGACAGCCGCATGTACCTGCTGCGCAAGGGGGAGATCCGCAAAGTCACCCGCGACCACTCGCCGGTGGGCTCGCGCGAGGACGCCGGCGAGCTGTCCGAGGCCGACGCCATGCGCCACCCGCGGCGCAACGAGATCTTCCGCGACGTCGGCTCCGGCCCCCACCAGCCGGACGACCCGGAGTTCATCGAGACCTACAGGCTCGACCTCGACCCGGAGAGCGCCCTGCTGATCTGCAGCGACGGCCTCTCCGACATGGTGGCCTCGCGTGACATTTTGGCCATCGCCGAGCGCCACGCTGGCAATCCCAGCGCCATGGTGGACGAGCTGATCGACGCCGCCAACGCCGCCGGCGGCAAGGACAACGTGTCGGTGGTGGTGGCGGAGGGGGAGCGCTTCGCTGCCAGTATCCGTCCCGTGCCGCCCCCTGCGGCCATCACCTCCATCCGCGGCGCCGCCAGCGCCAAGCCCGAAGGGATGGCCCGCTGGCGCGGCCCGCTCACCGGCGTCCTCGCCCTCCTCCTCATCCTGGCCCTGGGCTGGTTCTTCCGCGAGCCCCTCCTCCGCCTCTACCAGGGGTGGCGCGGCGGGGGGACTTCTGCGGGAGGCGGCGCCACGGCGCCGGCCTCCGGGAGCGTCGTGGCGGGGGACGTGATCCGCGTCGGCCCCGGCGAGGGGGAGCTCCGGTCGATCACCGAGGCGCTGGCCGCGGCGCAGCCGGGGCAGACCGTGATGGTGGCCCCCGGCGAGTACACCGGGCCGTTCGAGATGCGCGACGGCGTGAGCCTGGTGAGCGCCACGCCGCGCGGCGCGGTCCTCCGCGCGCCGCAGGTGGTCGCTCCGGCGGCGGGCACGGGCCAGGCGCCGGTCGATCCCGTCGTCCTGGCGGTGAACGTCCGCGGCGCCCGCCTGGCCGGCTTCCGGATCGCCGGCACGCCCGAGGCGGCCATGGCGGTCGGCCTGCGCTTGGTGGACTCCGAGCTCGAGGTCGAAGACCTGGAGGTGATGGGGGCCACGGTGGCGGCCGTCGAGGTGTCGGGCGGCGGCCAGTCGACCTTCCGCTTCAACTCGATCCACGGCAACCCCGGCGCCGGCGTGGTGCTCACCGGCGGCGCCTCGCCGCGGATGCTCCAGAACCTGATCGCCGAGAACGGCACGGCCCCGCGCCAGCCGCGGCCCGCCCTCGAGATCGGCCCGGGGAGCCGGCCGTCCCTGATCGAGAACCGGATCCTCCGCAACGGCAGCGGCGGCAGCCCCCAGGTACGGGTCGCCGAAGCCGAGTCGGTCGCCGAGATCTATAACTGGAACGACTTCGGCGGCGTCTCGCGGGGGCGGGCCATCCAGGTGCGGCCCGCCACCTCGCAGACGACCCAGAACACGGGGAGGGGACGGTGACGCTGCTCCTCCATCAACAGAAGGTCGGCCGCTTCGAGATCCGCGACTTCCTGGGCCGCGGCGCCATCGGCGACGTCCTCCTGGCCTGGGACCCCCAGAGCCAGGCCGAGGTGGCGCTCAAGGTCGTCCGCATCGGCAAGTCCGACCCCGAGATGCTGGAGGCGGAGAAGAACGGCATCGCCCTCCAGGCGCAGATCGCCCGCGTGGCGCCGCAGGTGGCGGCGGTCCACGAGCAGGGGGTGGACGGCGACTTCTACTGGGTCTGCATGGAGTACGTGCCCGGCAACGACCTGTCGCGGGTGCTCGACCGCGGCGCGCTGCCGGAGGAGCGGGCGGTCCACATCGCCCGTCAGCTCTGCGCCATGCTGGAGGTCTGCCACGGCTTCATTGCCGAGGTCGGGGAGCGGCGGATTCACGGCATCGTGCACGGCGACATCAAGCCGGAGAACATCCGGCTCCAGGACGAGGACCGGGTGCGGGTGCTGGACTTCGGCATCGCCAAGCACCTGTCCAACACCCGCCGGTTCACGGTCAACCTGTTCGGCAGCCTCCCCTACACGCCTCCCGAGCGGCTCGACCGCGGCGTGGTGGACCGCCACTCCGACCTCTGGGCGGTGGGCGTCGTCCTCTACATCATGGCGAGCGGCCGGCGGCCGTTCGCCGGCCGCACCCCCGAAGAGGTGGAGCAGAGCATCATGGCCGGCGACCTCCAGCCGCTGCCCGAGACCGTCTCGCCGGCGCTCCAGCGGATCATCCGCAAGAGCCTGGCCTTCTCGGTGGAGAG
>DASPJI010000257.1:0-3753 GCA_035628695.1 Thermoanaerobaculia bacterium
CCGATCTCCTGCTCGATGGGGGCGCTCACGGTCACGGCCACGACGGCCGGGCGGAGCGGGATGCCCAGGGCGGCGGGGGACTCGGCGACTCTCGATTCGTCGACGTTGATCACCACCAGCATCGGCTTCGCCGAGAGGAGCTGGAAGCCGCGGAGCCGGCGCTCGTCGTCGGGGTCGAGCTGGACCTCGCGCAGCGGGGTCTCCGCTTCGAGCGCGGGGAGGATCACGTCGGTGAGCAGCGCCTTCTCCTTCTGCTCCTCCGGGGTCAGGCCGCGCTTGACCGCCTTCTCCAGCCGGTCGATGCGCCGCTCCACGATGTCGTGGTCGGCCAGGATCAGCTCGAGGTCGATGTTGGCGACGTCGCGGGCGGGGTCGACGCTCCCCTCGGAGTGGAGGATCTCGGGGTCGTCGAAGGCCCGCACCACGTGGACCAGGGCGTCCACGGTCTTGAGCTTCGCCAGGTCCAGGCTCTCGGCGCTCTCCCCGCGCTTCAAGCCGGGGATGTCCACGTACTGCACCGTCGCCGGCACGTAGCGCTTCGGATTGAAGAGGGCGCGGAGCTTCTCCAGGCGCTGGTCGCGCACCGTGGCCACGCCCATGTTCGTCTGGCTCGACGTAGCGTACTTGTCCGTCGCCTGGTGCGAGGCGGTCAGCGTATTGAAGAGCGTCGTCTTTCCCGACTTGGGCAAACCGAGGATGCCGAGTTGCACGGGTTTCCCCCTCCGAAGGTCCTGCGTGGGAGGGGGAGGTTACCGTTTTGGGTTCCGGCAGGTCAAATGGGGCAGGTAAATCAGGGGGCGGCGGGCGCCCCCGTCACGGTCAGGGGGAACCGAACGGGCTCGCCGGTCCGTCTGCCGTTCTCGAGACCGTAGGCAACGAGGGTGTACTCTCCCGGCGGCAGGTTTCCCTGGGGAAGCAACACTGTGTACTCACCGGTCACCGGATTGCTGCGGACGCTCTCCTGGAGGGACAGGCGGACCGCTCCGGACGCGTCCTGGAACTCGACGGCGTACTCGTCGTAGGCGGGAGCCTCGCCGAAGCTCAGCACCAGGTGCGCCGCCGGGCTCTCCGGGGGAATGTCCTCGGCCCCGCCCCTGACGGTGATGGCGAACAGCTCCACGATGGGGACGTTGGCCAACGGCTCCAGCTCACCCGCCGGCGCGGCGGCGGGCTCCCTCTCCTGCGCGGCGAGGCGCTCCTCGGTCGCGCGCAGGCGGCCGGCGTTCTCGAACCAGCCGCCGGCGGCCACCAGGCCGGCGAGGCTCGCGGCCAGCGCGGCGGCGCGCCACTTGCCGGCGGAGCCCCTGGCGTCGTGGGCTACGGGGGGCACGGCCGGCGCGGACTGGGGGCGGGGAGCGAAAAGGGCGACGCGGTCGTCCTCTTCGAGCTGGCGGCTCGTCCGCACCATCTCGAGCTCGGCCGTGCACTGCGCACACCCGGCCAGGTGGTCGGCGAGCAGCTCGGGGTCAGTCCCGGTGGGCTCGCCCCAGGCGTGGGCCACCAGGTCTTCGGTGGGGATGTGCCCGGCGAAGATCCTCCAGGCGTCCCGGGTCTCGGCCAGGGCGGTCCGGCAGCGCTCGCAGGCCGCGAGGTGATCCTGCACCTGCCGGCGTTCTTCCTCCTCGAGGGTGCCGTTCAGCAGCCAGGGGAGCCGTTCGATCGCGTCGTCACAGTTCATCCGCATTTACCTTCCCAGCCTCGTAGGCGGGAGATTTCACGGATTTGTTACGTCCATATCCCTGCCCCAGGGGGACTGTCAACTCCTGGCGCAGGGCGAGGGCCTTCTCCCGGCAGCGCAGGACCCGCACCCTCAGGGTCCCCTCGGCCACGCCGAGCCGCTGGCTCATCTCGCGGTAGGAGAAGCCCGCCACCACCATCCGCCAGAGCTCCCGGCAATCCTGCGAGGAGCGAGCCAGGACGCGCAGCAGCAGGTCCTTGTCCTCCCGCGAGGATGGGAGCGGCTGGACCGATGCGACCGGCTCCTCCCCCTGGTCCAGGGTCTCCAGGTCCGCCCACTGCCACTTGCCCTGGCTGCGGATCTGGTCCAGGCAGGTGTGGCTCACCACCCGCCAGAGATAGGTCTTGAGGCTGCTCTCGCCACGGAACTTCCCTTGGGAGAGGAGGCGCGTCACCTCCAGGCGCACGTCCTGGAGCACGTCGTCCCGGCGGTTTCCCAGCCGGCGCTGGTAGGGCCACGCGGCGCGCGAGATCCAGTCGTTTACGGTTGCCACCGCATCCGGCTCGCCCCGAAGAAACCGGGCGACCAACTCCTGGTCCTGGGTCGCCATCGATAAGATCCTATCTCTATATACATGGAAAGCGGGCCATTTCTGACACCATTCCGTCTTCTGGAGTATGATGGACGATACGTCAGATCTGCAGGCCCGGCTGTGACGAGCCTCTTTATCTCCGCCTCCGCGCGACTCCTCCGTCTCTCCGCCCTATCGGGCTCGCTGTTGCTCCTCGCCTTCCAGGCGGGCCACACGCCGGCGTTCTCTCTGGAGAGGAAGGCCGCGCGCGGCGCGCTCCAGGAGTGCAGATCCTGGCGCGCGGCCGCCGCCGGGTCGGCCGACGTCGATCAGGAGGCGCTGGAGAAGGCCGAGGCCAAGGGCCTCGAGGCCCTGCGCTTCTCGCGGCAGGCCCACGATCCGGCCGGCCAGGCCACGGCCCATGTCCATCTCGGCGAGATCTATGGCTGGCGGGGCGAGGTCCCGCGGGCCGTCGCGGCTTTCGAGGAGGCGCTGAATCTCGCCACCGCCGCCGGAGACCGCCGGGGGCAGGCGGCCGCCCTGAAAAGCTGGGGCGTTCTTCGTGCGGGCCTCAAGGAGTGGCAGTCGGCGCTCGCTCTCCTGGAGGAGGCCCTTCCTCTCTGGAAGGAGCTCGGGGACGGACCGGAGCAGGGACGGACTCTTTACCTGATCGGAGTGGCGCTGGACCGGTTGGGCGAGAAGGGCCGGGCGGTCGAGCACCTCCAGGAGGCACTGCCGTTCTACCGCGGCGATCCGGGCGGCGAGGCCGACGTCCGCAACGCGCTCGGCGGCATCGAGCTCGTCCAGGGCCGCAACGCCAGCGCCCTCGCCCACTTCCAGCGCGCCCTGCGCCTGAGCCTCGAGGAGGAAGACCTGCCCGTCGAAGCGGCGGTGCGGCAGGGGCTGGGCTCTCTCTACCAGCGCCTGGGCGACCTGCAGTCCGCCCTCGACTCCTACCGCCGCGCCCTCTCCATCAACGAGAAGGTCGGGGAGGCCGTCGGCCAGGGCAGGGTGCTCAACAGCCTCGGCGCCCTGTACCGCGACATGGGCGACCCCGAGCGGGCGCTGGAATCCTATTGGCAGGCGTTACGGGTCCTGCCCGCGGACGCCCGGGCCGACCGGGCGGAGGTGTCCTTCCAGATGGGCCGGGTCCATTATCTGGAAGGAGGGGACCCGGAGAAGGCGCGGGAGCAGTTCGAGCAGGCGCTCTCCCTGAGCTCCGAGGGCTCGAACACCCGGGCCTCGGCGCTCTTCGGCATGGGCCTCGTCCGCCGCTCCCTGGAATCCCCCGCCGCGGCCCTGCCGCTCCTCGAGGAGGCGCTCGCCCTCCGGCGCCAGCGCGTCAACCGCCTGCAGGAGGCGTCGGTCCTGCTGGAGATCGGGCGGACCTACCAGGCCATGGGCGAGATGGAGAAGGCGCGCTCCTTTATGGAGCAGGCGCTGGAGATCAGCCGGCGCGTCGAAGGCCCCCTGGTGGAGGCGGCCGCCCTGTTCCGCATCGCCC
>DASPJI010000258.1:0-2272 GCA_035628695.1 Thermoanaerobaculia bacterium
AGGAAGAAATATCCGACGCCGCCAATCATCGCCAAGCCCAGGAGGCCGAAGATGACGGGGCCGGCCACCTCGCCCGGCACCTGCCCCGCTCGCACCGCCGCGATCTCGTCCTGGAAGACCAGGGCGACGATGCCGTTCCAGAAGACGGCGACGAAGATCATGCCGGCGAGCTTGCCCAGCGGTCCCGTCTTGGGCTCCAGGGCCACCGGGCCGGCCGGCGCGCCGCCGTGAGCCCGCAGGGTGCCGCCCGGGGCCGCGGCCCTGGTGCCGGGGCGCTTTTGGAAGAGGCTGCCGGAGGCCAGGGAGATCACCCCGGTGAGGCCGGCGAGGGCGAAGACCATGGGGATGAGCCCGACCAGCAGGTCAGGGGTGAAGCCCCGGTTGACCACGGCGTCCGTGGGGTCGGCGGGGTTGACCCAGCAGGTGGTGCGCGTGCCGGGCGGCAGGGAGGCCACGACCCTCGCCTTGGAGTCGTAGCCGGAGCTGGAGCCTCCCATGAACTTGTAGCGGTCGGACCGGTACTCGGCGTCCCCTACCGAATAGGTAAAGGCAACCGCGACACTGTAGGTGCTGCCGTCGTCCCCGGAGTGCTCCTGGACGTGGCTCTCCACGATGGTGCAGGAGACCGGCTGCCAGGAGCGGGCTTCGAGGATCCGCTGCGCCGGGCGCACGAAGAAGAAGTAGACCAGCAGGCCCCCCACGAGGAGGAAGCCCAGAGACATGGCCCAGCATCCGCAGCCGCCGACGACGTTGGACTGACGGACCCGCCGCGTGATGGATTTGGTCACTCGCTCGGTTCCTGCCCGGATCTAACCGCTCCAGGGGGGCAGATGTCAAGCGGGTGGGGAGAGGGAGCCGGGGAGGCTCACCTCCCCCGGCCGTCTCTCTCTAGTTGTAGTCCGGGTACGCCGGCCGCTGCGGCTTCTTCGGCGGCGGATTTTTCGCGAGGAGGTCCAGGGCCACCTCGACGGCCTTCTCGAGCTGCGGGTCGCGGCCCTGCCGCCAGGCCTGCGGGTCGAGCTCCACCTCGATGTCGGGCGCCACGCCGCGGTTCTCCACCTCCCACTCCCTCTCCGGCGTGAAGAACGCGACCCGCGGCGCCGTGATCTGGCCGCCGTCGAGCAGCTCCGGATAGTCGTAGATGCCGACCAGACCGCCCCAGGTGCGGGTGCCGACCAGCGGCCCGATCTGGGTGCGCCGGAAATACCAGGGCATCGCGTCCCCGCCGGAGCCGGCGAAGCCGTTGATCATCATCACCTTCGGGCCGTGGATGGAGCCCAGCGGCGTGGTGAAGTCCTCCCCCTCCCGGGTCGTCCAGTAGTTGAGCAGCGGCCGGCGCAGGTAGTCGATGATGTAATCGGCCGCCATGCCCCCGCCGTTGAAGCGCTCGTCGAGAATCGCCCCCTGCCGGCCCACCTGGGCGAAGAAGTAGCGGTTGAAGTAGGTGTAGCCACCCTCTCCCGTGTCGGGCAGATAGACGTAGGCGAGGCGCCCCTGGCTCAGCTCGTCCACCTTGCGGCGGTTGCCCTCCACCCAGGCGAGGAGACGGAGCTGCGTCTCGCTCCCCACCGGCACCACCGTCACCTCACGGGAGCTCTGGCCGTCCGCCCGCGGCCCTACGCGGATCGTCACCGGCTTGCCGGCCGTCCCCTCGAAGAAGGCGTACACCTCGTCGGAAGAGCGGAGGTCCCGGCCGTTGACCGCCAGCAGGTACTCCCCGGCGGCGACGTTGACCCCCGGCTGGGTGAGCGGCGCCGACAGCTCGGGGTTCCAGTTCTCCCCTCCGTAGATGCGCCGGAAGCGGTAGCGGCCGTTCTCGATCTCGAAGTCGGCGCCGAGCAGGCCGCCCGGCACCCTCTCCACCTGGGGCTCATCGCCGCCACGGACCCCGAGGTGCCCGACGGTGAGGAGGCCCAGCATCTCGTGGAAGAGGTAGTTGAGGTCGCTGCGGTCCCCGAGGTCCGGCAGATAGGCCCGGAAGCGCTCGGCCGTCGCCTTGAGGTCCAGGCCGTGGAGGCCCGGGTCGTAGAAGAAGTCGCGCTGAAGGCGCCAGACCTCGCGGTACATCTGCTCCCACTCGGCGCGGGGATCGATCCGTACCTGCATCCCCGAGAGATCCAGGGGGGCCTGCCCCTCCTCGACGGGCTTGGAGGTGGGGACCACGTACCACTGGGCGTCCTTCATATAGAGGAGGCTCTCGCCGTCGTCGGAGACGGCGAGTGGGGGGATGTTCAGCTCTTCGATGTCCGGGTTCGCCGGTCCCACCCCCTCC
>DASPJI010000259.1:0-4583 GCA_035628695.1 Thermoanaerobaculia bacterium
TGCCGCGCCGCCTACCTGTCCGGAGAGCTCCCCGTCCTCGGACGCAACTCGCAGGAAGGGGACGAGCCAGCAGACGCCGCGCTCGCTCCGGCCCTGGATCTCGCGGACGAGACACCCCGTGCCGCCATCGAGCGCGCGCTGGTCGAGGCCGTCGCCCGCGCCCTGCGGCTCCCCTCCGAGTGCCTTGAGTCGCGGCGGCCTCTCGCCGGGCTGGGCCTCGACTCGCTGGCCGCGGTGGAGGTGTGCCACGAGTTTGAACGCGTCCTCGGCGTGCCGCTGTCCATCACGGAGGTCCTCGATAGCCCCGGCATCGCGCACCTCGCGGACACGATCAGCGAACGATCGGGCCACGAGCCGCGGCCGTTCCCCTCATCCGGAGAGGAGGATCCCGGCGAGCTCCCCCTCTCCCGGGGACAACAGGCCCTCCTCTTCGTCGACCGTCTCGCACCGGAGAGCGCGCCCTACAACCTGGCCGGCGCGGCCTGGATCGCCCGCGGGCTCGCTGCCGCGGCACTCGAGCGCGCCCTGGGCTGTCTGGCCGACCGGCATCCGGCCCTGCGCACCCGCTTCGAGCTGGGGGGAGCCGAGCCGCGGCAGCGTGTGGAGCCCCGCCTGCCCATCGATTTCCAGATCGAGCCCCTCCCGGACGGCGGTCTCCCCGCGAGGAAGATCCTGGCGGCCGAAGCCTACCGCCCGTTCGACCTCGAGCGCGGGCCGCTCTTCCGGGCACGGGTGTGGACCGCCACCGGGGGTGGCCACCTCCTCCTGATCGCGCTGCACCACGTGATCGCCGATTTCTGGTCGATTGCCATCCTGCTGCGGGAGCTGGGTGAGCTCTACCGCGAGGAGAGCGCCGGCACACCGGCCCACCTCGCCGCTCCCGGCGCCAGGCTGGCGGCCTGGCTCCGGCGGCAGGAGCAGCGGCTTGGCGGCGCGGAGGGGGAGCGGCTGGCGAGCTTCTGGGAGCGCCAGCTCGCCGGCCCACCGGCACCCCTGGACCTGCCTACCGACCGGCCCCGCCCACCGGTCCAGTCCTTCCTCGGCGCCGCCCGGAGCCTCCAGCTCGAAACGGGCCTGGCCCGAGGCCTCCGCGCCTTCGGGCGCTCCTGCCAGGCCACTCTCTTCATGACGCTCCTCGCCGGCTTCCAGGCGCTGCTACACCGCTGCTCGGCCCAGGAGCAGATCGTCGTGGGGTCTCCCACGGCCGGAAGGAACGATACCGGTATCGCTGGGACGGTGGGCTACTTCGTCAACCCTGTGGCCCTCACCGCGTCCTTCACCGGCAATCCCACGTTCGGCGGGCTCCTGGAGCAGGTGCGCCGGACCTCCCTGGCGGCCTTCGAACATCAACAGTTCCCACTGCCCCTGCTGCTCGAACGCCTGCGCACCGAGCGGGACGCCAGCCGCTCCGCGTTGTTCCAGGCAATGTTCGTCCTGCAGGGCTCCCGCCAGCCGGGGAGCGAGGGGTTGGCGGCCTTCCTGCTGGGGGACCCGGCGGCGAGGCTCGAGCTCGCAGACCTCGTGCTCGAGCCGGTGGCGCTCGAGGAGCACCGGTCGCCGTTCGACCTCACCCTCTTCGCCGCCGAGCACGGCGACGAGATCGTCACCGTGCTGCAGTACAACCGGGATCTCTTCGACGGTGTCACCATGGCCCGGCTGCTGAACCACTTCGCGATCCTCGCCGAAAGTGCCCTGGCCGATCCCGCGGCACCCGTGCGCGAGCTCCAGCTCCTCAGCGCCGCCGAGCGCCAGCAGGTGGTCGTCGAGTGGGGAGAGGTGGGCGACCTGCCGGCGGACGGCGCCCTCGTTCATCAACAGTTTGCCGCGCAGGCCGCAGCCCAGCCGGACCGCGTCGCGGTGCTCTGCGGCGAGGAGCAGACGACATATGGCGAGCTCCGCCGGCGCGCCGCCCGGCTGGCCCACCGGCTGCGAGCGCTCGGCGTGGAGTCCGAGGAGCGGGTCGCCATCTGTCTCGACCGCTCGCCGGAGATGGTGGCGTCAATCCTCGGGGTGCTCGAGGCAGGAGGGGCCTACCTGCCGCTCGATCCCGCCTATCCCGAGGAGCGTCTGGCCTTCAGCCTGGAGGACTCGCGCGCGCGGGTGCTGCTGACCCGCGGCGACGTTCGGCTCGCCACCCGGCCCGGCCTCCAGGTCGTCGACCTCGATCGTCTGGAGCGTGACGCGGCCCCACGGGCAACCGGACCGGCGCCGCCGGTCTCCCGGGAGAGCCTCGCCTACGTCATCTACACCTCGGGCTCCACCGGCCGCCCCAAGGGGGTGATGATCGAGCACCGCTCGGCGGCGGCGCTGGTGGATTGGGCGCAGCGGACGTTCGTGCCGGCGGAGCTCGCGGGTGTGCTGGCGGCGACCTCGATCTGCTTCGATCTCTCGGTCTTCGAGCTGTTCGCCCCCTTGAGCACAGGCGGCACGGTGATCCTCGCCAAAGATGCTCTGTCTCTCGTCGATCTCCCCGCGGCCGGGCGGGTGACGTTGGTCAACTCCGTCCCGTCGGTCATGGCCGAGCTGGTCTACCGCGGCGGGATCTCCCCCTCCGTGCGGACGGTCTGCCTGGCCGGCGAGCCCCTGTCCCGGGCGCTCACCGAGCGGGTCTACGCCGCCTCGAACGGGATGAATCAGGTCTGGAACCTCTACGGTCCGACGGAGGACACAACCTACTCGACCTCCTCCGCGGTGCCCCGCTCAGGGCAGGGAGAGCCGACCATTGGACGGGCCGTCGCCGGCTCGCGCGCCTCGGTGCTCGGCCTCGACCTCCAGCCTGTGCCGATGGGCGTGGTGGGCGAGCTCTGCCTCGCCGGCGCGGGCCTCGCCCGCGGCTATCTCGGCAGGCCGGACCTGACGGCCGAGCGCTTCGTGCCGGATCCGTTCGCGGAGAGCCCTGGAGAGCGCCTCTACCGCACCGGCGACCTCGTGCGCCACCGGACCAACGGCGAGATCGAGTTCCTCGGGCGGCGGGACACCCAGGTCAAGGTGCGGGGGTTCCGCATCGAGCTGGGAGAGATCGAGGCGACCCTCTGCATCCACCCAGACCTCCGCGAAGCGGTCGTCCTACCACGCGGCGCGGGGGCCGACGTGAGCCTGGTGGCCTACGTGGTGCCCCGGACCGGGGCGTCTCCGGAGACCGAGGAGCTGCGCAGCTTCCTCGGCGCTAAGCTGCCAGCCTACATGGTGCCCTCGGTGTTCGTCCCCCTGGCGGAGCTGCCGGTGACCCGCAATGGCAAGCTCGACCGCCAGGCTCTCCCCGACCCGGTGGGAAGTCCGGCCGCCAGCCCGTACGTAGCCCCGCGCTCGGCCTTCGAGGCCACTCTCGCGAGCCTCTGGAAAGACGTGCTGGGCGCCGAGCGCATCGGGGTCCACGACAATTTCTTCGTCCTCGGGGGTCATTCGCTCAAGGCCTCCCAGGTGCTCTCCAAGATCCGCAGCGGGTTCGGGGTCGATCTGCCCATGCGCAGCCTCTTCGAAGCCCCCACCATCGCCGGATTGGCAGGCGCCATCGTCAAGGAGTACGCGCGGCGGGCGGGTCAGGAGACCGCCTCGTCGCTGATTTCCGAAGTGGAGAAATGATGATCGATCCGCGTCCTCTCGCGTCCGATGACCGCATCGACCAGCTCTCACCCGAGCAGTTGGACCTTCTCCTGCGCCGTTTCCAGGGACAGGTCGTGGAAGAACCGGACGGCATCCGCCCACGGCAGCGCAGCTCCGAGGGGGCTCCGCTCTCGTTTGCCCAGGAGCGGCTCTGGTTCCTGGACCAGCTCCGGCCCGGGAGCTCCGCCTACAACGTGCCGGTCGCCTTCCGCCTGTGCGGTCCCCTCGATCAGGACGCGCTCGCGGCTAGCCTGGACGGGCTCGTGCGACGGCACGAGATCCTGCGCACCACCTTCGTGGCGGCGGAGGGGAACCCGATCCAGTTTGTCTCCCTGGCGGCAGAATGCACCCTGCCGTTCACCGACCTCTCGACCCTTGCCCCAGCCGAGCGGGACCGGGAGTTGGCCCGCTTCCGGGCCGAGGAAGCCAGCCGGCCCTTCGATCTCGCCCTGGGTCCGCTCCTGCGGGCGGCCCTTCTGCGCCTGGCAGCGCAGGAGCACGTCCTGCTGCTGACCCTCCACCACATCGTCGCCGACGCCACCTCGCTCGGCCTCATCCTGCGCGAGATCACCGCGCTCTATCAGGGCACGGAGCCGCCGGAGCTGCCGGTCCAGTACGCGGACTACGCCGTCTGGCAACGCGAGTGGCTGCAGGGGGAGCGGCTCGCCGCCCAACTCGCCTACTGGCGCCATCAACTCGCCGGCGCACCCATGACGCTCGAGCTGCCAGCCGACCGGCCGCGACCACCGGTGCAGTCCTTCCGCGGCGCCAGCCGCCGTCTGGGTCTCCCGGACGGCGCGGCGGCGCGGCTGCGCCAGACGGCGCTGCGCGAGGGAGTGACGCCGTACATGCTGCTGCTCGCCGGCTTCGCGGCGCTCCTGGCGCGCTGCACCGGCCAGGAGGACCTGCTGATCGGCACGCCGGTGGATATCCGGACACGCCCCGAGGTCGAAAGGCTGATCGGCTTCTTCGTCAACACC
>DASPJI010000260.1:0-7350 GCA_035628695.1 Thermoanaerobaculia bacterium
TACGAGTTGCCGGGCACCGCGTAGTTTGCCAGCGATATGGAGAGAACCTCGACCTGGATCGTGGGGTCCGGGCCGGCACCGTTGGCCTGCATGACGGACACTGTTGGCGCCTCATTGCCGCTGGGCGGGTTGCAGGTCAGCGTCAGCAAGGGGTTACCGCCTGCCTGCACCTGCGGAGCGATCATCGTTGTGTTGCTGGCCAATGACATGGTTGCACCGGTTGGAGCGGTCTCGACGCCGGCGTAGTAAGCGTTCCATAGCACCGAATACATGCACTGCAGCGGCTGCCCGGGCATCGGAGCCGTGCTCGCGCACGGCACCTGCGGCGCTGGGCTACCGGCCGGCAGCGGGCGCACGTAGAGGCCGACATCGAACTGGTTGGCGATCTGGCCGGCATAAAGGATCGGCTCGCCGTTGATGGTGATGTCTGCCAATGTCAGATCGGGCTGGCCGGCAAGCCAGGCCGACGGGATCTGGCAGACCACATGCAGATTGAAGGCGCCGGGGAAGTCTTGGCCGGTCACTGGATCCACAAGAGACGCCGAGCCGCGCACCACCTGCCAAATGTCGGTCGCCTGAGCGCCGCTGGGCAGAAGGCTCTGATTGACCGAGGAGCCGAAGCCAAGGGCGGCTGGGTTGGTTAGATTCTGGATATAGAGTCCGACCGGATCTGCCAGGCAAACTAGGCAGCCTTTGCCCAATGCCTGGCCGCCAACAACCTGATTGACGCTCTGGCCAATGTGTGGATCGCTGTGGCGATATTCCTGGCCGTAGTTGCCGCAGCAGATCAGGATCTGGGGATCGGAATTTCCACTATTGTACTGCAGGGTCGCCGAGCCAGCCAGGCCCAACTCGGTCTGGAGGGTGTTAGGCGTGCTGGTCAGGTGCATGACCCCGCCGGTGAAGGCCGAAGAATCGCCGTTTCGCTGGGAGACCGGGCTGTTGTTCCACTTATTCAGAGGGTTGTAGGCGGGGAGATTGGTCTCAGGGTCGTTGACGACATTGCCGTTGGTGTCATAGAGCCACAAGTCCTCCGGCAACACTTTGACCTGGCGCGATTCCGGCGCATCCCAGTTGAGCACGGACTCGTACAGGGCGCAGACCTTGGCGGGATCGATCTTCCAGAGGGTGTACCAGTATTCGGGGTTCTCGCAGGCGAAATCGACACGGACAAGATTGCCGCTCGCATCACGCGCCGCGCTCCATTCG
The DNA here is from genome assembly GCA_035628695.1 of Thermoanaerobaculia bacterium. GTDB lineage: Bacteria > Acidobacteriota > Thermoanaerobaculia > Multivoradales > UBA5704 > DASPJI01. Next base: position 1,210 of record DASPJI010000260.1, read on the forward strand.
CAGTATTCGTCCAGCCAGCCGCGCGGGCCGTATGGACCAAAGGTTTCGAGCTCGCCGTTCCAGTCTGCTTGGGGGCAAAGGGTCGCGGGGATTTGCGGGAAGGAGGAGCTCTGCTGGTTGTCGGTATAGAAACCGGTGTCGGCCAGCTCATAAACCTGCTCATCGCTAAGGTTGTACGGGTTGGCCGGGGGGTTGGGCGGCTGCTTCGAGAAATACTGGTCGAGCCGTCCCGGGAAGGCCCCCCATTCCACCCGCAGGGCGGCGGTTCCGGAGGGGATGTCGGTCCTAGTGGGGTCGTAGAACCACGACGGAAGAGTTGGCATCGCCTGCTGGATCCATCCTTCGACGTTGATGTTCCATTGCTCCTTTAGAGCGATGTCCTCGGGTGAACCTGCCGGAAGATCCTGGATAAACGCGGGCAAGGAAAACGCGGACAGAACAGCCATGCTTTGGCTCCTCCTTATCAATCTAGGTGATGAGTAAGACTATTTCTATATTGAACCATAAAAGACTGGCCGGCGCAAGGGGCGCAAAGGCGAAGTCCTGTCTGCGGTCGTCAGATGCGGAGCGATTCATCCGCCACCTCGGCTGTAAGTGCTTAGAAGTGCTGGGGGTTAGGTTGGAGCCGACGGCCGGGATTGAACCGACGACCTGCTGATTACGAATCAGTCCTAAGCCTTTTCAGGCTGTCTCAGCTAACGGCAGCCTCGGCTCGATACGGCTGTAAACCTAAGAGAAATAAAGATCTTCTGTCTGTCGACTGTCTCAGGCCGTCTCATGTTATACTTTCCAGCGTAGTACCTACCGTAGTACCTACGATGGAGGAGGGGAGATGGGTCGACGGTCGGCTGAGCCGGTGATGACCGACAAGCGGCTCCGGTCGCTGGTATGTCCGGAAGGGCAGAAGTTCCATGAATTCAGGGACCCAGAGCGGCGGAATTTCTTCGTTCGTGTGTACGCGGGTAGCGGGCTCAAGGTGTTCTTCTACAGGTACCGGAGCCCCTACCCCAAGGGGGTGCCAGCGCGCCAGCGGCCGATGCGCTCCGTCAAGTTGGGAAGCTACCCGGAGGAGATCGGCCTAGCCGGCGTGAAGAGCGCCGTAGCGCGGATTGATGGTCAGGTTGCAAGCGGGATCGATCCGCAGGGGCCGCCGCCGACTGGCCAGAAGGGAGGCCGGCCTGGCAGGACGGCGGCACCGGTGACGGCCGACAACTCGCGGGCGGAGCAGCTCGCCGCCATCCTGGGCCCCGGGCCCGTGCTCCCTGGCTCGTTCGCCGATCTCGCCCAGCGCTACCTTCTTCAGCACGTATGGCCGACGTTCCGGCGAGCCCGGGACATCGAAATGGCCCTCGCTCAGATGTGCGCGGCCTGGCGGGATGAGGTGGCCAGCACCATCCGCAAGGGCCATGCTAAGGAGCTGATCAACCGCTGGAAGCTGCGGAACAAGATGACCGCGGCCCGACGGATGCGGACCTACATCGGGATGGTCTTCAATTGGGGGATCGGCGAGGACCTCTTCGACGATGGGAACCGCTTGGAGGTGAATCCCGCCTCAGGGATTCGGGACCTCGGGCGTGAGAGCCGACGGACGGACTACTTGCAGGATGAGCAGATCGCCGCCTTCTGGCGGATCTGCGAGGCTCGACTCAAGGGGCACAAGGTCACCTCCTCGGCGCTCCAGCTCCTGCTCGTGCTGATCCAGAGGCCCGGCGAGGTCTATCAGATGAAATGGGAGGAGATCCGCGGGGAGTGGTGGTACATCCCCGGCGGTAAGGCGGGACGGACGAAGAACGAGCTGGAGCACCGGGTCTACTTGCCTCCTCTTGCCCTGGAGATCCTCGGGCGCCTCGGCTCCGCGGCGGACCGGCGCGGCTACGTGTTCCCGAGCCCTCGGCTGTCTGACGGCTCGCCCGTCACCGTGACCGGCATGAGCTCGGTCTACAACGACCTCTGCCGCGCTGCGGGGATCGTCTGCGAGCCAAAGCCCTGGGGTCCGCACGGGCTCCGGCGCACCGGGAGCACCAAGCTGTCAGAGCTGGGCTTCTCGGATGAGGTCGTGGATGCGGTAACCAACCACGTCAAGCAGGGCGTACGGCGCAACTACAACCTCAACGCCTACCTGCCGGAAAAGCAGAAGGCGATGCTCGCCTGGGAAGCCCATCTGCGCACGATCATCGCGGGGTAGTACCTCCCACCCGGGTCGCCTGCATCTCCGCGATCCGAGCCTCGACCTCGGCCTCGTCCCAACCGACTGTCCCATCGGTCAGTCGGTAGCGACGAGGCCATTTCCCTTCGCTCTCGAGCCGGTAGATAGTCGCCCGGCTCAGGCCGGAGCGGCTGCAGACCTCCTTGATCCGGATGGTTGCTCGATGCGCCGGCGCCGGCGGCTGCTGGCGATCACGGCGGATCTCCTGGCGAAGCTCGGCCAGCTCTCCGCGGATGGCGTTGATCTCCTCCCTGTACGAGGCCAGGAGGTGGTCCAGCAAGGTTCCCACTTGCTCGTGTGCCATCCCTTCTCCTACTTCTCTTCGAGGAATCCCAGCTCCCGGAGCCGTGATCGCACGCGGTTCCGGCTCACCCGCAGGGTGCGGGCGACGGCGGCGAGGCTCGGTGTCTGGCGCCAGGCGGCGGTGAGGGTGTCGTCGTCGAGGGGGTTCGCGGGCCGGCCGCCTTTCCGGAGGCCTCCCCGGGCGGCGAGCGCCTGGAGGCGGGCGGCGTCGTTGACCTGGCCGGCGGCTCGGAGGGCCTGGAGGTGCTTGCGGGCGGTGGCTTCCGAGACGCCGAGTTTGCCGGCGAGCTCTCGCAGGGAGAGCGGCCGGCGGCCTCCTCGGCCTTCCCACCAGGTCAGCAGCTCCAGAGGGTTGAAGGCCGCTGCGGGACGGCCCCAGCGGTCTCCCGGCGTGCGCAGGCGGGCGAGCTTCGCGGCCTCGGCGCGGAGCTGGCGGTCCAGACGGGTGGAGATCTCGAGCCAGTCTCGCCAGCGGATGGCTCCGCCCGGATCGGTGGTGTCGAGGCCGTCTTCAACGGCGACCAGGGCGATGCCGTGGGCGACGAGGAGGTGGCCCAGGTCGGTCAGGTGGCGGAGGGAGCGCGCTAGATGGCTCAGGGAGCGCACGACGAGGCCTTGGACGGCGTTAGCCCGCACGGCTGCGGCGAGGCGCTGGAGACCCTCCCTCCGGCCTCCGGAGAAGGGACTCTGGTCGGCGCACTCCAGGGCGACAACCCAGCCCCTGCCGGATGCGTAGGTGCTCAGGCCGGCGAGGAGCTGCTCGACGGTCTCTCGGCCCAGGTCGGCGGCCGAGGTGCGGGCGTAGAGGGCGACCGAGAAGCCCCTGGGCGTGGTCATCCGCGGGCTCCCTTCTGGCGCCGGTATCGGTAGAGGATCTGGTGGATGGCTACCCGGGAAAGCGGGCCCTTAGGTCCGGTGAAGACCGGCGCGGGGTCGGCCCAGAGGCGGCGCTCGGTGAGCCAGGCGAGCAGCCGGGCACCAAGGTCGGTGGGCAGCACGGCTTTCCAGAGGATGCCGTGACGGCGGACGGCGATCAGGAGGTTTCCCCGATCCATCGAGATCGAGGAGGCGTGCAGGGCGCAGATCTCTTCGGCGCTCAGGCCGGCGGCGACCAGCGCCAGGAGTGCGCCGTCGCGCAGGCCTACGGGCCAGCCGGAGCGCAGCCGGGTCGGATCGACCCGGGCGAGAACCGCTCGCGCGCCTTCTGGACGGATCGGCATCAGGCGGGCTCCGGTCCGGCCGGCGCCGTGGCGGGGCGGTTGCGGAAGGAGGTGGTGGCGCCGTTCCAGGCCAGCTCGACGGTGCCGGTCTCGCCGTGGCGGTGCTTGGCGACGATGATCTCCGCGAGCCCGCGCAGGCTCTCGTCCTCGGGGGCGTACACCTCAGGACGGTGGACGAAGGCGACCTGGTCGGCGTGTTGCCCGATCGCGTCGGACTCGGCTAGGTCGGCGAGCTGCGGGCGTGGATCGCTCCGGCGGGTCAGCTCGCGGTTGAGCTGGGAGAGGGCGATCATCGGGAGGCCCAGCTCGCCGGCCAGCTCTTTGAGGCGGCGGGTGATGAGGGCGATCTCCAGGCGCCGGTGCTCGACGCGCACGCCGGCGTTGAGGAGCTGGAGGTAGTCGACGACCAGGAGGGCGAGATCGGGATGGTGGTCCTTGAGCCACCAAGCCCTGGCTTCGAGGTCGCGCAACGCGAGGCCCGGGCTGTAGTCCAGGAAGAGCGGCGCCGCCATCATGCGGCCCGTGGCGGCGAGGAGGTCTCGCCACTGCCGCCGCGAGAGGTGGCCGGCGCGAAGGTGGCGCGAGGCGACGCCGGCCTCAGCGGAGCCGAGTTTGAGGCCGAGCTCGTCGGAGTGCATCTCGAGGGAGAAGATGCCGACCGGCCGCTGCAGCTCGATGGCGACGTGCCGGGTGAGGTCGAGCGCCAGCGACGTCTTGCCCATGCCTGGCCTGCCGGCGATCACGTAGAGGCCTCCCGGCAGGAAGCCAGGGCCGAGCCGGTCCCAGCCCGGGAAGCCGGAGGTGAGCCCGCAGAGAACCTCGGAACCGCCCTCTTCCAGGTTGGCGAGGAGACGGTTGACGACGTCGCCGGCGCCTTCCCAATGCACGCGGGCGGCACGGCCCAGCAGCTTGTCGGCGGAACCGCGGAGGTCGGCCAGAAGCTCATGGACCGGACGTGCGGTCGCGGTGGCCGCCAAGAGGGTTCGCTGCGCGTCCCCGATCAGGTCACGCCGGACGCTTCTCTCCTTCAAGATCTCGACGTATTCGTCCAGCCGGCCCAGGTCCGGCAGGTCGAGGTCGAGGGCGGTGAGATAGGCCAGACCGCCGGCCGCGCCCAAGATCCCGGCCTGCTCGAGATGAGCCCGCAGGGTGAGGAGGTCAGGAGTCGAGCCCGCGTCGGTGACGTCGAGATAGGCCTGGTAGAGCACGCGGTGGCGCGCGAGGTACCAGTCGCGCGCATCGAGCCGCCTGCGGACCTGGGCGATGCGCAGGGGCTCCAGGAGGAGGGCACCGAGGACGGCGCGCTCGGCTTCTTCGCTGTGGGGAAGGGCCTTGTGCCGGGCCATCAGCGCGCCAGGCCTCCGGGTGTTTCTTGCAGCCGGACGTCTTCGCCAGCGAGCTCGTGGTGGAGGCGGAGGCCGGAGAGCCAGCGCGAGAGAAGCACGGGCGGCGCCGCGGTGCTGGGCTCGAGGAGCAGCTCGGGGAGGAGCTGGCTGGTGACCAGCGTGGGCAGCCCTCGCTCGTCGCGGGTGCGGGTGAGGAGGACGAGGCGTTCGAGGTACCAGTCGGCCGCGGCGCCGGAGAGCGGCTCGTCGAGGACGAGGAGCGGAGTGACCAGGAGGGGCGCGAGCACGTCTTCGGCGGCGGCGAAGTCGGATTGAATGCGTCGCGCCAGCTCTGGGCCGGAGATCCAGCGTCCGCGGCGGCCGGTGCGCAGGTGCTCGGCGAGCACGACAGTCGCGAGGCCGGTCTTGCCGGTTCCGGTCGGACCCCACAAGGCAACCCAGTGCGGGAGGCCGGTCCAGCGCTCTAGGGCCGCGGGCCAGGGGCGCCGGAAGTGGGCGGTCCAACTTTCGCGGGTGAGGCGGCGATAGCGCTCGGGGATCCCCGCAGCCGCCTCGGAGAAGGCGCCGAGCTGTGCCTCGTGGCAGGCGTGGCACAGGAGGTCCGCGGGGACCGGCCCGAAGGCGATCTGGTCTTCGCCGCACCGGCCGCAGTGCCAGGACGTCACTCCCCGGCCTCCTCTCCCGACGAAGATCTGCCGGCGATGCGTGCGGCCTGGCGGCGCCGGATCTCATCGACGCCGGCGGTGCGCAAGGGATTGACCGACTTGGCCGGCCTCACGGGCTCGGGCCTTGCGGCCCGCTCCATGACCACCCGGTGGACGTAGACGATCGGCGCCCGCTTGTTCGCCAGGCCGGACTGGACGAGGCGGCCGAGCAGCTCGAGGAGCGGCTCGATGCCGCCGAGGGTCTTCGACCAGAGACCGATCTGCGCCGGGCTGGGGAGGGGAACGCCCGCCTCTTCGAGCAGCAGGTTGACCCGAAGGACCGCGCTCTGCGGCCCCGCCAGGGGCCGGAGACCGAAGGTCTCCTGTTTTTCTGGGGGATTAAGGGGGATAGGGGGGTATGG
>DASPJI010000261.1:0-25156 GCA_035628695.1 Thermoanaerobaculia bacterium
CAAGCTCGACAAGCGGTACATCCTGGCCTCCACCCAGAACCATCACCTGCTGAACCCTTCCACCGAGGAGTTCAAGACCGCCTACGAGGAGGCGCAGGCCCGCCACCTGGTCCTCACCGCCACGGTGGAGGAGTTCCGCGAGGACCCGGAGGTCATCCGGAAGCACCGCCACGTCCCGGCGACGGACGAGTCGATGTACCCCAACTGGAAGTACGAGGGGAACGCCTGGGGCATGGCGATCGACCAGAACGTCTGCACCGGCTGCAGCTCCTGTGTCATCGCCTGCCAGGCGGAGAACAACGTGCCGGTGGTGGGCAAGGAGCAGGTGCTGGCCGGCCGCGAGATGCACTGGCTGCGCATCGACCGCTACTTCGAGGGGAGCCTCGACGAGCCGATGTACCGCCACCAGCCGCTCCCCTGCATGCACTGCGAGACCGCGCCCTGCGAGGTGGTCTGCCCGGTGGCGGCGACGGTGCACAGCGACGAGGGGCTGAACGACATGGTGTACAACCGCTGTGTCGGCACCCGCTACTGCTCGAACAACTGCCCCTACAAGGTGCGGCGGTTCAACTTCTTCCGGTACTCGGACAAGGACACCCCGGTCCTGTCGCTGCTCTACAACCCGGACGTCACGGTGCGCATGCGCGGCGTGATGGAGAAGTGCACCTACTGCGTGCAGCGCATCGAGCAGGCGAAGATCGACTCCAAGGTCGAGGGCGAGCCGATCCCGGCCAACCGCCTCCAGACCGCCTGCCAGCAGGCCTGCCCGACGCAGGCGATCGTCTTCGGCGACATCAAGGACGAGGCCTGGGAGGTCGCCCGCTGGCGCAAGGACCCGCTGAGCTACGGGCTCCTCGAGGAGCTGAACACCCGGCCGCGCACCACCTATCTGGCGAAGCTCCGGAATCCCAACCCCGCCCTCCAGCCGGCCGAGCCCGCGGAAAGGACCCAGGATGGCCACTCTTGACGACGGCGCGCCGCGCGCGCCTCTGCCCAAGCCTCACCGGCCGCCCGTCGTGGCCCCGGGCCACACGACGACCACGGTCACCGACAAGATCAGCTCGGTCGTCCTGCAGCGGACGCCCAAGTGGTGGTTCTTCGGCTTCGCGGTCTCGTTCTTCCTGTTGATGATCTTCCTGGTGTCGGTTACCACCCTGTTTTTGAAGGGTGTCGGCATCTGGGGCATCAACTGGCCGATCGGCTGGGGCTTCGACATCATCAACTTCGTCTGGTGGATCGGCATCGGCCACGCCGGCACGCTGATCTCGGCGATCCTCCTGCTGCTGCGCCAGCAGTGGCGGACGTCGATCAACCGCTTCGCCGAGGCGATGACGCTGTTCGCCGTCGCCTGCGCCGGCATGTACCCGCTGCTCCACCTGGGGCGGCCGTGGCTCTTCTACTGGCTGCTGCCGTACCCCAACACCATGTCGCTCTGGCCGCAGTTCCGCAGCCCGCTGATCTGGGACGTGTTCGCGGTCTCCACCTACGCGACGGTGTCGGCGCTGTTCTGGTTCGTCGGCCTGATCCCCGACCTGGCGACGATGCGCGACCGGGCGAAGAACAAGGCGGCCAAGATCGCCTACGGCATGTTCGCCCTCGGCTGGCGCGGCTCGGCCAAGCACTGGCACAACTACGAGGTGGCCTCGCTGCTGCTCGCCGGCCTCGCGACGCCGCTGGTGCTGTCGGTCCACACCGTGGTGTCGTTCGACTTCTCGATCGGCATCATCCCCGGCTGGCACGCCACCATCTTCCCCCCCTACTTCGTCGCCGGCGCCATCTACGCCGGCTTCGCCATGGTGCTGACGCTGGCGATCCCGCTGCGGGTCGCCTTCGGCCTGGAGGACTTCATCACCTCCCGGCACCTGCAGAACATGGGGAAGGTCATGCTGGCGACCGGCCTCATCGTCGTCTACGGCTACTTCTGCGAGATCTTCTTCGCCTGGTACAGCGCCAACCACTACGAGCGGTTCATGATGCTCAACCGGGCGCTCGGCCCCTACCGCTTCCACTGGTACATGCTGATCTTCTGCAACGCCGTGGTGCCGCAGTTCCTGTGGATCAAGAAGGTCCGCTCGTCGCCGCTCTGGCTGTTCGTGATCTCGATGTTCGTCAGCGTCGGCATGTGGCTCGAGCGCTTCGTCATCATCGTCGTCAGCCTCCACCGCGACTTCCTGCCGGCGTCGTGGGGCATGTACCGGGGGACTATCTGGGACTGGGGGACGTTCATCGGCACGATGGGCCTGTTCCTCACCCTGTTCTTCCTCTTCATCCGCGTGCTGCCGGCGATCTCCGTGTTCGAGATGCGGACGATCGTCCCCGGCGGGGGGCTCGGCGAGCAGCGTGACGGCCAGCCGATTCACCAGGAGGTGCGTTCATGAGCGCTCTCACACGCTCCCGCCCGCCGATCTACGGCATCATGGCGGAGTTCACCTCGTCCCGTGAGCTGATCGCCGCCATCCGCCGGCTGCGCCAGGCGGGGTACCGGAAGCTCGACGCCTTCACCCCCTATCCCATCGAGGAGGTGGTGGACGCGCTCGACCAGCACCACACCAAGCTGCCGCTGATGGTCCTCATCGGCGGCATCCTCGGCGGGCTCGGCGGCTACGCGCTCCAGTACTGGAGCCAGGTGCTGGTCTATCCGATGAACATCGGCGGCCGGCCGGTCCACAGCTGGCCCGCGTTCATCGTGCCGACCTTCGAGACGACCATCCTCGGCGCCGCGCTGACCGCGGTGTTCGGGATGATCGCCCTCAACGGCCTGCCCCAGCCGTATCACCCGGTGTTCAACGTGCCGCGCTTCGCCGAGGCGTCGCGCGACCGGTATTTCCTGGTGATCGAGGCCGACGATCCGAAGTTCGACCGCGAGGCCACCCGCCAGCACCTGGCGGACCTCAATCCCTTCGAGGTGTCCGAAGTTGAGCACTGAGGCGACCATGGACCGGACCACCCGACGGACACGGATCCTGCTGGGCGTGGCGCTGGCCGCGGCCTTCGTGGCCACCGGCTGCCGGCAGAACATGCACAACCAGCACAAGCTCGAGGCCTACGAGCAGAGCGAGTTCTTCAACGACCAGCAGGGCGCCCGCCCGTTCCCCGAGGGGACGGTGGCGCGCGGCGGCTTCGGCGAGAAGATCGCGCCCTACACCGGCCTCACGGTCAGCGTCCTGCCGGTATCGACCACGACCCAGGGGCCGCCGGTGACGCCGGCGCTCGTCCGCCGCGGCCAGGAGCGGTACAACATCTTCTGCTCCCCCTGCCACGGCCGGCTGGGCGACGGCCGCGGCATGATCGTCCGCCGCGGCTACAAGCAGCCGACGTCGTTCCATGACGCGCGGCTGCGCGGCGTCGGCCCCGACTACATCGTCAGCGTTATCACCGATGGCTTCGGCGTGATGCCGAGCTACGCGCCGCAGGTGCCGCTGGAGGACCGCTGGGCCGTCGCCGCCTATGTGCGCGCCCTGCAGTACAGCCAGAACGCCCGCCTGGCGGACCTGCCGGACGACGTGCGCGGCCGGGTCGAGGCCGAGCTGGCGCAGCCGGCGGCCTCCGGCGGGCAGCCGGCGGACGGTGGCGGCGGCGGCGTGACCCGTCCCGCCGCGCCGGAGGAGCACGACCGCCGGCCCGATCCGGGAGTGGTGTCAGGAGAACAACCGGGAGAGCAATGAGAACTGAGACCGTCATCCCTCGAATCGATCCGGCGGCGTTCACCGCTCCGGCCGCGGTCAAGCGCCTCCAGTCGCTGGCCGTGGTGGTCGGCGGCATCGCGGCCGTTCTCTGGGTGATCGGCGCGGTCATGGCGCCGTCCTACTTCCTGCGCTCCTTCCTGGTCGGCTGGGTGTACTGGATGGGGGTCTCGCTGGGCTGCCTCGCCCTGTCGATGCTCCATCACATGACGCACGGCGACTGGGGGATCGTGCTGCGGCGGGTGATGGAGGCGGCGGCGCGCACGCTGCCGCTCCTCGCCGTGCTGCTCGCCGTGTTCATCGGCGCCCTCTACTTCATCGGCTGGGACCACCTCTACTCCTGGGCGTCGCCGGCGGCCGCCAACGACGAGATCCTGCAGAAGAAGGAGGCCTACCTCAACGTCCCGGCCTGGGTGCTGCGCCAGATCCTCTACTTCGCGATCTGGCTCGGCCTCGCCTTCACGCTCAGCCGCATGTCGCTGCGCCAGGACCGCGCGGACGATCCCGGCATCACGCGGCGCATGCAGGTGGTGGCGGCGCCGGGGCTCATCCTCTACGTGCTGTCGGTGACGTTCGCCTCGGTGGACTGGCTGATGTCGCTCGAGCCGCACTGGTTCTCGACCATCTACGGCGTCTACCTCGTCGGCAGCCAGGGCCTGGCGGCGCTCGCCTTCCTCATCGCCATCGCGGTCTTCCTGTCGCGCCGCGAGCCGATGTCGCAGGTATTGCAGCCGCGGCACTTCCACGACTGGGGCAAGCTGCTGCTGGCCTTCGTCATGCTCTGGGCCTACTTCTGCTTCTCGCAGTTCCTGATCACCTGGGCGGGCAACCTGCCGGAGGAGATCCACTGGTTCGAGCACCGTCTGCACCACGGCTGGCAGTACGTGGCGCTGGCGCTGGTGCTCTTCCACTTCGCGCTGCCGTTCGCGCTGCTGCTGTCGCGTCCGCTGAAGCGCAACGCCGGCCGGCTGATCATGGTCGCCACCGTGATGCTGATCATGCGGTGGGTCGACCTGGTGTTCCAGACCGAGCCGTCGTTCGAGGAGCAGAGCCTGGCCTTCGGCTGGATGTACCTGGTGGCGCCGCTCGCCATCGGCGGCCTCTGGCTGTTCTACTTCCTCAGGCAGCTCCAGGGCCGGCCGCTGCTGCCGGTGAGCGACCCCTTCCTGCCGGAGGCGATCGCCAAGGAGGCGCTGGCCCATGAGTAAGCTCCACATCGGCCCTCACACCGATCTGCCGCACGACGATCACGCGAACAAGCGCTTCGACCGCGAGATCAGCCTGCGCGGCGTCTTCTGGACCATCGGCGGTCTGGTCATCGTGGCGCTGGTGACGCATGTCCTCATGTGGTACCTGCTCAAGGGGATCGGTCACATGGAGAAGAAGCAGGACCCGCCGCCGCTGCCGCTGGCGGCGGCCAACACCCAGGCGCCGCCGCCGGAGCCGCGGCTCCAGACCTCGCCGGAGGTGGAGCTGCAGTCGATGCGGGCGGAGGAGGACCAGGCGCTCACCCGCTCGTCCTGGGTGGACCAGGCCCAGGGCACGGTCCGCGTGCCCATCGACGTGGCGATGGACGTCATCGCCAGCCGCGGCCTCGGCGCCGAGGTGGTGGGCGGCCAGCCGGGGACCAACCCGGCGACCACGCCACCGGCGCAGCAGACCGTGGCGCCCGGGGCCACCCTGCAGATGACCCGGCCGCCGGGCGGCGCGGAGCCGCAGGCCGCCGAGATCACGAGCTCACAGGGGCAGGGGGCGCAGGCCTCTCCGCCCCCACCGGAGAGAAGGTAAGCCGTCTTGAAGCGAATCATCACGGGTTTGACCCTTTCCACCCTGCTGCTCGCCCCGGCCGCCTGGGCGCTGCCCCCCATCCCCACGGATCCGGGCGGGCCGCGCGTCCCGGCGTCCGAGATGCCGGGGCCGCTCAAGCAGGTGGGCTTCGACCAGCTCCTCGGCGGCCAGGTGCCGCTCGATGCCGCCGTGCGCGACGACACCGGGCGGACGGCGCGGCTGGGGAGCTTCCTCGGTGAGCGCCCGGCCGTCCTGGCGCTCGCCTACTACGAGTGCCCGATGCTCTGCACCCTGGTGCTCCAGGGGCTGACCGGGAGCCTCAAGACCCTGTCGTTCGACGTCGGCCGCGAGTTCGACGTCATCGTGGTGAGCATCGATCCCGGCGAGACGCCGCAGATGGCGGCCGAGAAGAAGCAGGAGATCGTCAACCGCTACGGCCGCCACGGCAGCGCGGCGGGGTGGCACTTCCTCACCGCCGACCAGCAGTCGATCACCCGGATCGCCCGGTCGGTGGGCTTCCGTTACTACTACGACGACCAGCGGGACGAGTATGCCCACGCCGCGGGCGTGGTGGTGTTGACGCCGCAGGGGCGGATCTCCCGCTACCTGTACGGCATCGAGTACGCGCCGCGGGACATGCGCCTGGCGCTCATCGAGGCGGCGGACGCCAAGATCGGCTCCTTCGTCGACCAGGTGCTCCTGTATTGCTATCACTACGACCCGACGATCGGTCGGTACAGTCCCGTCATCATGAACATCTTGCGCCTGTCGGCGGCGTCGGCCGTCGCGGGCCTGGTCCTCCTGATCGTGCTGATGCGGCGGCGGGAGCGCCGTGTGGCGGGTCCGGTGGGGGCGGTCTGAGATGAAGCAAGATCTTCCTCTGTTTCCCGAGTCGGCCTCGAACTTCGCTCCCGAGGTGGACGCCCTGTTCTGGGCCTGGACCGCGGTCAGCCTGTTCTTCACCGCGCTCATCGCCGTGCTCATCGTCTACTTCATGGTCAAGTACCGGCGGCGGGCGGTGGACGAGGTGGGCCAGAGCGAGCGCGCGGCGACGTCGCTCGAGATCGCCTGGTCGGTGATCCCGCTGATCATCAGCCTGGCGATGTTCGCCTGGGGCACCAAGGTCTACTTCGACATGTTCCGGCCGCCATCCAACGCGGTCGAGTACTACACCATCGGCAAGCAGTGGATGTGGAAGTTCCAGCATCCGAGCGGCCAGCGCGAGATCAACACGCTGCACGTGCCGGTGGGCACGCCGATCAAGTTGAACATCCAGTCCGAGGACGTCATCCATAGCTTCTACGTCCCGGCCTTCCGGGTGAAGCAGGACGCGGTGCCGGGCCGGCAGACGCAGATCTGGTTCGAGGCCACCAAGCCCGGGGTTTACCATATGTTCTGCGCCGAGTATTGCGGTGCGGAGCACTCCCGGATGGTCGGCAGCGTCATCGCCATGGAGCCCCAGCAGTACGAGGAGTGGCTCGCCGGCGGTCCGGCGGGGCAGTCGATGACCGCCTCGGGCGCGCAGCTCTTCCAGACTCTGGCCTGCGACACCTGCCACCGGCCGACGACCGGGATCCCGGCGCGCGGCCCGGCTCTCGAGGGGGTCTATGGCAAGCAGGTGCGGCTCGAGGGCGGGCGCACCCTCATCGCCGACGACGAGTACGTCCGCGAGTCGATCCTGAACCCGCAGGCGAAGATCGTGGCCGGCTGGGCGCCGGTCATGCCTACCTTCCAGGGGCAGGTCACCGAGGAGCAGCTCGCGCAGCTCGTCTCCTACGTCCGCTCGCTGGGCGGGGGAGGCAGCCCCGAGGCCGGCGGCACCGCGGCGCCGGGCGGCTCCGCCGCCGACAGCGCGGGCGGCCAGGTGGACAATCCGGCTCCGCAGACCGCGGGCCCCGCCCCCCAGGGGACGAACCAGGGACCGCAGAACCGTCCGCAGGACAAAACGTAAGGACTTATGGACGCCACCGTCAGCCCCACCGTTCATCCCGAGGCCGCCGTCGCGCGGCCCAACTACCTCAATGCCGAGTACGGCTTGAAGAGTTGGCTGCTGACACGGGACCACAAGAGGATCGCCATCCTCTATCTGATCTCGGTCACCGTCTTCTTCGCCCTGGGGGCCCTGTTCGCCCTGCTGGTCCGCCTGGAGCTGCTGACGCCCCAGGGCGACATGGTGCAGCCGGATACCTACAACCGGCTCTTCACCATGCACGGCATCATCATGGTCTTCTTCTTCCTGATCCCGGCGATCCCGGCGGTGCTGGGGAACTTCCTCGTGCCGATCATGATCGGGGCGAAGGACCTGGCGTTCCCCAAGATCAACCTGGCGAGCTGGTACATCTACACCCTGGGCGGCATCTTCACCCTGTGGGCCATCGTCAACGGCGGTGTGGACACCGGCTGGACCTTCTACACGCCGTTCTCGACCAACTACTCCAACACCCACGTGGTGATGACGGCGGTCGGTGTCTTCATCAACGGCTTCTCGTCGATCTTCACCGGGCTGAACTTCATCGTCACCATCCACCGGATGCGGGCGCCGGGCATGACCTGGTTCCGCCTGCCGCTGTTCATCTGGTCGCACTACGCGACCAGCCTGGTGATGGTGCTCGGCACGCCGGTGATCGCGATCACCATCCTCCTGGTGGCGGCCGAGCGGCTGCTGCACCTGGGGATCTTCGACCCGCGGCTGGGTGGCGACCCGGTCCTCTTCCAGCACCTGTTCTGGTTCTACTCCCACCCGGCGGTCTACATCATGATCCTGCCGGCGATGGGGGTGCAGAGCGAGCTGGTGGCGGCGTTCGCCCGCAAGCGCATCTTCGGCTACCGCATCGTCGCCTTCGCCAGCATCGCCATCGCGGTGCTCGGCTTCCTGGTCTGGGGCCACCACATGTTCGTCACCGGCCAGTCGATCTACGCCGCGACGGTCTTCTCGGTGCTCTCGATGCTGGTGGCCATCCCGTCGGCCGTCAAGGTGTTCAACTTGACCGCGACGCTCTACGAGGGCTCGATCTCCTGGGACACGCCGATGCTCTACGCCCTGGGCTTCATCGGCCTGTTTACCATCGGCGGCCTGACCGGCACGATGATCGCGACGCTGGGCATCGACATCCACCTGCACGACACCTACTTCATCGTGGCGCACTTCCACTACGTCATGGTGGGCGGCACGATCATGGCCTACCTGGGCGGGCTCCACTACTGGTGGCCGAAGATCTCGGGCCGGCTCTATCCGGGGTTCCTGTCGCGCCTGTCGGCGCTGCTGGTCTTCGTCGGCTTCAACCTGACGTTCTTCCCGCAGTTCATCCTGGGTTACCTGGGGATGCCGCGGCGGTACTGGTCGTACCCCGAGGAGTTCCAGGTGTTCAACGTCCTGTCGACGGCTGGCGCCACGGTGCTGGGGGTGGGCTACATCCTGCCGCTCTGCTACTTCACCTGGTCGATGCGCTACGGCAAGAAGAGCGTCGACAACCCCTGGGGGGCCATCGGCCTCGAGTGGGACACGCCCTCGCCGCCGCCCACCGAGAACTTCTACACCATCCCGGTGGTGACCCGCGGCCCCTACGACTATTCGCCCGAGGAGGTCCACGCCCGGCGGACCGAGGAGGTGCGCGTTGGCTAGCTTGACGGCCGATTCACACGGCGCCCACGGCGCTCACGCGGGGGTGGTGCATGCCCATGAGCACCACCCCGCCCTGCAGCACCAGTTCGACGACATGGAGCAGCAGCGCGAGTCGTCGACGCTGGGCATGTGGGTCTTCCTGGTGACGGAGGTCATGTTCTTCGGCGGGCTGTTCCTCGCCTACGTGGTCTACCGTACGTCGTTCCACGACGCGTTCGTCCAGGCGAGCAATCACCTGGACCCGCTGCTCGGGTTCATCAACACGCTGGTGCTGATCGGCAGCAGCTTGACCATGGCGCTGGCCATCTGGGCGGCGCAGGTGAACAAGCGCAAGCTGATCGTCTGGATGCTGATCGCGACCATCGTCCTTGGCGCCGTGTTCCTGGGCATCAAGGCGGTCGAGTACACGGACAAGTTCACGCACCACCTGGTGCCGGGCGCCAATTTCGACGGCTCCGACTTCACCGAGCCGCGGCACGCCGAGATCTTCTTCTCGCTCTACTTCATCATGACCGGGCTCCACGCCTTCCACATGGTGATCGGCATCGGGCTGCTGGCGTACCTGACCATCCCGTCCTGGAAGGGGCGGTACGACGCCACGTACCACACTCCGCTGGAGTGCACGGGCCTCTACTGGCACTTCGTGGACCTCGTCTGGATCTTCCTCTTCCCGTTGCTCTATCTGCTGGGCGCGCACCTGCAGCATCACTGATACGAGGACAACATGGCCGAGCACGTTTCCTCCACCAAGTCGTACATCATGGTCTTCCTGGCCCTGGCCGTCCTCACGGTCGTCACCTGGGCCGTCGCTCTGGTCGACCTGGGCTGGGCGAACGACATCGTCGCGATGGCGATCGCCGTGACCAAGGCGTTGCTGGTGATCCTGTTCTTCATGCACGTCCGCTACAGCACGCGCGCGACGGTCCTGACGGCCATCTCCGGCTTCTTCTGGCTGGCGATCATGATCTTCCTGACGATGAACGACTACTGGACCCGGGGCAGCTCGCTGCTGCCCGTCCTGGGCAAGTAAGAGTCCGCAAGAACGTCTCCGGCGCCCCCCGTTCGGGGGGCGCCGGCGCTTCAGGGGAGCTCGTTCGTCGAGAAGCCTCACCGCGACTCCAGAAGCTTCGCCGCAAGCTCGATCTCTCTGCAGCAACTCCTTTTGCCTCACCGCGACTTCCTTCGGTCTGCCGCGACGTAGCTCCGTTCGCCGCAAGCTCAAGAGATTCACCGCAAGATCGGTCCGTTCGCCGCGACTTTGTTGGATTCACCGCGACTTCAAATAACTCGCCGCAACTTCGTTTGATTCACCGCAAGCTCTTCCCGTTCATCGCAAGCTGTTCCCGTTCACCGCAAGCCGAGAGCCTTCACCGCAACCTCGAAGGACTGGCCGCAAGTTCCAGGAAGTCACCGCGACCTTGCCAGCTTCGCCGCGACTTCAAGTGAAAATGGCTCGGTGGAGTGTAGAATCCTCCCCCAGTCGCCGGTTCACCGCAATCCGCCGCGATCCGCCGCAAGATCGGCCGGCGCCTGCCGTCCCAAGAGGGGGAGACCTGACATGAGCTCGAAGCTGTCGGTGGAAGAGGTGTTGTCCAATCTGGAAGCGCGCGCGGCCACCCTGCGCGGCGAGGAGGCGTTCCACGAGCAGCAGGAAGGTTTCCATCGAGAGCAGCGGGAGCTGCGCGCCGCCGAGTTGGAGAAGGTGCTGGCGAGCCTGGAGGCCTTCCGCGGCGCCGCCGCGGCCGCCGCCGGCCTCGCCCTGCCGGCTGCCGCCCGGCCCGCCGCCGCGAGCGGGCAGGAGAAGCTGCCACCACCGGGCCGCCTGATGGTCGGCCGGTTGCTCCGGGCAGTCGTCGAGAGCCCCTCGCTCGCCGAGCCTTTCGGCGCCACCGCCGTCGCCGCGGAAGCCAACCGCCGCTTCTCGGACCGCTTGCCGGCCCCCGTCGGCCCGCGGACCGCTTCGGACGTCCTGCGCCGGATGCTCGCGGAGGGCGCGATCCAGCGGGTTCGTGAGGGCAAGGCCTCCCAGGAGGCGCTCTATCGCCGCGGTGCGCCAGCGGCGGGGAGCTGAGCCGGGGTCCGCGCGGAGACCTTCGAGATTCTCAGACGTATACTTTGACCCGATGCCGCCGGGCGCCGGCGGCGGTCCGTCCGATCGAGGAAGATCCTTGGCCGTCGCCGACGAGCTCCCGCACCCCGCCTCCCAGCCGCCGGCTCCCGACGAGCCGCTGTCGAGCGTCGACTACGCGTGGCTGCGGATGGACGAGCCGACCAACCTCATGATGATCAACGGCGTTCTCGTGCTCGAGACTCCGGCCGACATGGGGCGGCTGCGGACCGTGATCGAGGAGCGGCTTCTCCCCATCCCGCGCTTCCGTCAGCGGGTGGTGCTCCCCGGCGGGGGAGGGCAGCCGCGGTGGGAGATCGATCCCGAGTTCGACCTCGACAACCATCTGGTGCGCGTGCGGCTGCCGGACCCCGGGGACGAGGCGGGCCTCCGCGAGGTGATCGACGGGCTGATGAGCACGCCGCTCGATCCCGAGCGCCCGCTCTGGCAGTTCCACCTCATCGACAACTTCGCGGGCGGCTCCGTCCTTCTCGGGCGGCTGCACCATTGCATCGGTGACGGCCTGGCCCTGCTGATGGTCCTGCTGTCGTTGACCGACCGCACCGCCGAGACGCCGCACGGGGCCGGAGCCAACCCGTTCACGTCGATCCTCTGCGAGCGAGGGCGCGACCTCCACGGCCTCGCTCATGCGAAGGAGCTGGTCGAAGAGATGATGCCGGACGGCCTCCGCTTGATGCTGAGCCCGGTGGAGGCGCTCAAGAAGACGAACCCCCTGCTGACCGGCGCCGGTGCCGCGAGCGCTCTCGGCCGCCTCATTGGCCGGCTGCCGGACCCGAAGACCGCCTTCAAGGGCCCGCTGGGGGTGCCCAAGAAGGTCGCCTGGTCCGAGGCGCTCCGGGTCGACGACGTCAAGGCGGTGGGCCGTGGCCTCGGGGGCACGGTCAACGACGTGCTGCTCTCGGCGATGACCGGCGGGCTGCGCCGCTATCTGGAAGGGCGCGGCGAGCGGACGGCCGGGATCAACGTGCGCGCGGCCATGCCGGTGAACCTCCGGCCGCTCGAGAAGATGGCGCACCTGGGCAATCAGTTCGGCCTGATCTTCCTGTCGCTGCCGGTGGGGATCGCCGATCCGGTGGAGCGGCTGGCGGAGCTCGGCCGCCGCGCCCGGGCGCTCAAGCGCTCGGCCGAGCCGGTGGTGGTCTACGCCATCCTGTCGGCGCTCGGCAAGGTGCCGCTGGCCGTCCAGAAGCTGGTGGTGAAGATCTTCGCCGCCAAGACCACGGCGGTGATGACCAACGTCCCGGGGCCGCGGCAGGCGCTCTACCTCGCCGGCCGTCGCATCCGTGACCTCTTCTTCTGGGTCCCGCAGTCAGGGCGGGTGGGGATCGGCATCAGTATCTTCAGCTACGACGGCCACGTCCGCCTCGGCGTCGGCACCGACGCCGGCCTCGTCCCCGACCCGCAGCGCATCGTCGAAGCCTTCCACGACGAGTTCGTCGAGCTGCAGCGGCGGGCCGGGACGAGGTAGGGAGCCGTTGCTCAGCAGGCGGGGCCGTTATAGCAATTCGTCTCGCAGGCGTACCAGTTGTTGTAGCAGGCCGACTGCTGGGCGCTGGTCGTCGCATTGGCGATGCAGGTGTCGTACTGGGCTCCGCACCGGTTGAGGCACCGGCAGCAGGTGGGGAGGGCGCCGGGGAAGCAGATGGGGTCGGCCGAGGCCAGGGGGATGCTGCCCGCGAAGCCGGTCAAGGCGAGCAGGGCGATCAACAGGGCTCCACGGACACAGGTCGCTCTTCTCATTCGATCTCCTCCTTCGAAAGGAGGAGCTTAGTCTTTTCGGTACCGCTCGGCCAGACTGCGCCTCGGCCCATCCGGCGCTATGCTTACCGGCTCGGGCGCGGCTCGGCGCGCCCGCTGGAGGAGGAATCGAACATGCGGAATCGCTCTGCGATGCGGCGGCTGCTTCTACTCGCTACGGCCCTCGGGCTCCTGGTGACGGGCCTGGCCGTCCGGCCGGGGACCGCGCGCACCGCCAAGCCCGTGCTCCACGCCCGCCACTGGCTGGCGATCACCGGCAAGCCGCTGGCGGCGACCGCCGGCGCCATGATGTTCCAGAAGGGGGGCAACGCCGTGGACGCCTCCTGCGCCATGCTCGCCGCCACCTGCACCATGTGGGACACCCTGGGGTGGGGCGGCGAGACGCAGGTCCTGATCTGGAACCCGAAGACCAGGAAGGTCATCGGCATCAACGCGCTGGGCGTCGCCCCCACCGGCGCCACCCCCGAGCTCTACCGGAGCAAGGACATGCCCTACCCGCCGGAGTTCGGGCCGCTCGCGGCGGTGACGCCGGGCACCCCCGGCGGCCTGATGGTGATGCTGGCCGAGTACGGCACCCTGTCGCTCGCCGACGTGCTCGGCCCGGCGATCCAGATGGCGGACGGCTTCGCCATCGAGGCCCAGCTCGCGAACCGTATCGAGACCGAGAAGAAGCGCATCGCCGAGTGGCCCTACTCGCCGGCCACGCTGCTGCCGCATCGTGGAGAGGCGGGCGAAGCGCGCGAGGCGCCGCGGCCCGGCGAGGTGTTCCGTCAGCCGGACCTCGCCGCCACCCTGCGCAAGCTGGTGGAGGCCGAGAGGCAGGCGCTGGCCCAAGGCAAGAGCCGCAAGGAGGCGATCCAGGCCGCCTATGACCGGTTCTACAAGGGGGACATCGCCGAGGAGATCGTCCGCGGCACCCGCGAGGGGGGCGGCCTCTTCACCCGCGAGGACCTGGCCAACTGGAAGGTGAAGATCGAGGAGCCGGTCAAGACCACCTACAAGGGGATCGACGTCTACAAGCTGACCACCTGGACGCAGGGGCCGGCCATGCTCCAGGCGCTGAACATCCTGGAGCCGATGGATTTGAAAGGCATGGGGCTCAACAGCTCTCGCTACATCCACACGGTCTACCAGGCGATGAACCTGGCCTTCGCCGACCGCGACTTCTACTACGGCGACCCGGCCTTCCCGCCCGCCGAGCCGGTCGAGGGGCTGCTCTCCAAGGCCTACGCCGAGGCGCGCCGGAAGCAGATGAACCCGGAGCGCAACGATCCGGCGGTCAAGCCGGGCGATCCCTATCCGTTCGAGGGGAAGACCAACCCCTACCTGAAGCTGCTCGAGACCTGGGGGACCGACCGGGAGGGGAAGGAGTGGACGCAGCCGGTGCACGCCGGCCTCCGTCCGAACGGCACCGTCTCCAGCTTCGAGGAGGGCTTCCGCGCCGGCACCACGTCGATCGTCGCCGCCGACGAGGAGGGGTGGGTGGTGTCCGCCACGCCGAGCGGCGGCTGGATTCCGGCCTACATCGCCGGCCGTACCGGCATCGGCCTGTCGCAGCGCATGCAGAGCTTCGTGCTCACCGAGGCGGAGAATCCGTTCAACGTCCTGGTGCCGGGCAAGCGCCCGCGGGTGACCCTGACGCCCAGCCTGGCGACGAAGGACGGCAAGCCCTACCTCGCCTTCGCGGTGCAGGGGGGCGACACCCAGGACCAGAACCTCCTCCAGTTCTTCCTCAACGTGGTCGAGTTCGGGATGAACGCGCAGGAGGCGGCCGAGGGGCCGAACATCAACAGCTACCAGATGCGCAGCTCCTTCGGCGGCCACGAGTCGCAGCCCGGCCGGATCGAGGTCCACGCCAGCACACCGCCGTGGGTGCGGGCCGAGCTCCAGAGGATGGGCTACACGGTGGAGGTCGAGGAGCGGACCTCGGGCCCGATCACAGCCATTCAATTCGACCACCGGCACGGCACGATGTGGGGGGGCGCCAGCGACTACGGCGAGGACTATGGGATCGGCTGGTAGGCTGTCCCCCTTCGGGAGCCGTCCTACACCTTATAGTTGAACCAGAAAGTCTTCTGAGGCTTTCATGTCTCCCGAAGGAGGATGTATGCGGAGACTGATTCTCGCAGGTCTCGTGCTCGTCGGCGCCCTGGGCGTCACCCAGCTCTCGGTCCCGGCCGCCAGCGCAAACCACATCGACTGCTCGCTCGTCCGCTGCATGGGCTGCGACCCGGGTTGGGTGTTCGCGCCCACCCCGCACAACTGCTGCCGCTGCATCCCGGAGTAGCTCCCGTCCAAGACACCGGCCGCGCCCTGTCGGGCGTGGCCGGGTGGTACCCCTAGCTACAGCCAGTCTTAGAAGACTTCGACGTGGGCTATGTGACCGCTGGCCCGAGAGATACGGTCGTCGCGGGTGAGAAGGGTTGCTCCGAGGATCTCGGCGAGGGCCACATAGACGGCGTCGTAGGCGGTGAGGTTGTGCCTCAGCTCCCAGGCCCGCGGGAGCAGGAGGTCATGGGAGTAACGCTCGACCGGGAGATCGGAGAGGTCCTGCAGGGCCTGTTCGGCCCGTTCCGCCGGGAGCTCCTTCTTCACGACGAACCGTCGCAGAACCTGGGCGACCTCGACGTCGAGGAGATGAGGAGCATGGAGCGACGAATCCTCCATCAGCAGGCGCTCGGCGACCGGAGCCCCTGCCGCCGTCTGCAAGAGCACTTCGATCGCGGCGGAGGCGTCCAGAACGATCATCGGCCTTCGCGTTCGGCCGCGACCGCCTTGGCGATCGGCTCTCGTGGCTCCACGCTGGTACGGCTCCGGAGCCTTGCGAGGAGCTCCGTCGGCGTCGGCCGATCCAGGGATCGCTCGAGCTCGCGGAGCAGATACTCCGACAGAGACATCCCCGCGAGTGCGGCCCGGGCCTTCAGCTTCCGGTGCATGGAGTCAGGGACGTTGCGGATCTGAACCATCGTAGCCATGCGCGCAGTCTATTTGCATGCATAGCACATGTCAAAGGTGGGAGCCGTATCGAGTCCCGGCTCCCGATCGGACCGATCCAATTAAGGCTACTCCGCCGGCTCGCCCAGCATCCCGAACAGCTCGTGCTTGTGCCGCTCCAGCTCCTCGGGGGTGCGGGCTTCGAGGACCAGGCGCAGGAAGGGCTCGGTGTTCGAGGGGCGGACGTTGGCCCACCAGTCGTCGTAGCTGATGGTGATCCCGTCGAGATAGTCGATCCTGGCGTCGGAGTAGCGGCGGGCCAGCTCTTCGATCTTGCCCTGCTTGTCCTCCACCTCGAAGTTGATCTCCGGGCTCTTGGCGTAGCGGCGCAGCGGCGCCACCAGCTCGGAGAGCGGCTTGCCGGTCTGGTGCAGGAGGTTCAGGATTTCGACCATCGCCAGGATCGCGCAGTCGGCGTTGTAGTGGTCCCGGAAGTAGTAGTGGCCCGCCAGCTCGCCGCCGAAGATCCCCTCCCGCTTGCGCAACGTCGCCTTCATGAAGGAGTGGCCCACCCGCTCGCGCACCGGGATGCCGCCGTGCTCCTCGATGTACTCGTGCACCGCCCGCGATGAGCGCAGGTCGTAGAGGACCGCCTTGCCCGGCTCATGGTCCAGCAGCTCGCCGCCGATCAGAGCCGTGATCAGGTCGCTCCCGATCGCCTCGCCGCGCTCGTCGATGAAGGCCGAGCGGTCGGCGTCGCCGTCGAAGGACACCCCCAGGTCGGCGCCGTGCTCCTGGACCGCCCGCATCACATCGTGGAGGTTCTCCTCCTTGAGCGGATTGGCCTCGTGATTCGGGAAGGTGCCGTCGAGCTCGAAATAGAGGGGCACCAGCTCGATCCCCATCGCCTCGATGATCGGCCGGTAGATGGTCCCCATGCCGTTGGCGGTGTCGACCACCACCTTGAAGCGCCGTCCGCTATCGGCGGCATCCCCCTTCTCCAGGAAGGACAGGACGTGCTCGCGGTAGGCGTCGTAGATCTCCCCCTTGGTGACCGTGCCCGGCTTGTCCGCTCGCGGCAGGTCGCCGGACTTCACCTTGGCTTCCATCAGGGCGATGCCGTGGTCCCCCGACACCGGCCGCGCCTCGTGGCGGCTGAACTTGAGGCCGTTGTAGCGCGCCGGGTTGTGGCTGGCCGTCACCTGCACGCCGCCCGCCGCCTTGAAGTGGCCGACGGCGAAGTAGTTCATCGGCGTGGTGGCGAGGCCGATGTCCAGCACGTCGAGGCCGGCCGCGGTCAGCCCCTCGATCAGGGCCTGTGCCAGACCCTCGCTGTGCGAGCGCATGTCGCGGCTCACCACCACCGTAT
Source organism: Thermoanaerobaculia bacterium (assembly GCA_035628695.1). Taxonomy (GTDB): domain Bacteria; phylum Acidobacteriota; class Thermoanaerobaculia; order Multivoradales; family UBA5704; genus DASPJI01. The sequence continues at coordinate 17,283 of DASPJI010000261.1, forward strand.
TGCCCAGCGCGCGGTCCTCCTCGTCCAGCACGTGCTGGAAGGCGAGGCCGATCTGGCGCGCCATGTCCTCGTTGATCTCCGTGGGATAGACCCCGCGGACGTCATAAGCCTTGAAGATTCCGGCCATCTGCTCTCTCCCTCTCCGTATCTCGATCAGGTCTTCTCGATGATGAAAGCGAACTCGAAGCTCTCGACCGGCGCCTCGCGCGCCGCTCCCTGCTCTCCGTTGAGCCCCGCGACCAGCTCGACCGCCAGCGTCTCGCCGGCGATCCAGTCGCGGTGGGTGCCGATGGCCTCGTCCAGTTCCGGCGCGGCGCGGTAGCGGACGCGGATGCGGTCCGCGTAGTCCAGGTCCAGCTCCTTGCGGGCGGTCTGGATGCGGTTGACCACCTCGCGCGCCCACCCCTCGGCCACCAGGTCCGGAGTGAGGCGCGTGTCCAGGGCGACTAGCAGCTCGCGGTCTCCCTGTGTCGCCGTGCCCTCACGCTCGACCAGCCGGACCTCCACCTCCTCGGGCGACAGCTCGGCCGGACCGTCCGAGAGCTGGAGGGTGATCCGGCCGCTCGTCTCCAGCTCCGCGGCCAGCGCGTCACCGTCCGCCGCCTCCAGGGCCTTCTTGACCTCCGGCATCTTCTTGCCGAAGCGCGGGCCGGTCTTGGGGAAGATCGGCCGCACCTCGTGATGGACGTACTGGGTCCGGTCGGCCGCCCACTGGATCGAGCGGACGTTGAGCTCGTCTTCCAAGAGGTCGTGATAGGGGCCGATGAGGCCGGGCAGCGCCTCGTCGGCGGTCACCAGGGTGACGGAGGCCAGCGGCTGCCGGGTCTTCAAGCCGTGGAGGTTGCGCGCCGCGTGCCCCAGCCGCACGATGCGCTGGATGGCGGCCATGCCGGCCTCGAGCGCCTCGTCGGTCCGCCCCTCGGCCGGCTCGGGCCAGGGCTCCAGGTGGACGCTCGCCGCGGCACCGTCACTCTGGGTGCGGACCAGGTTGCGGTGCAGCACGTCGGCGACGAACGGGGTGAAGGGGGCGATGAGCCGCGCCAGCGTGGTCAGCACCTCGTACAGCGCCTGGTACGCGCTCTCCTTGTCGGCGCCGTCTCCCTCCTCGTTCCCTGCCCAGAAGCGGCCGCGGCTGCGCCGGATGTACCAGTTGGTCAGGTCGTCGAGGATCTCCTCGATCCCGCGCGCGGCGGCCGTGGTGTCGTAGGCGTCCAGGGCGGCCGTGACGTCGCGCACCAGGCGGCCGAGGCGCAGCAGGATCCAGCGGTCCAGCGCCGGCCGATCCGCGAAGGGGACCTCCTCGCGTTTCCCCGGACGCCAGCCGTCGAGGTTGGCGTAGATGGTGAAGAACGACAGCGCGTTCCACAGGGGGAGGAGGAACTTCTGGGCCGCCTCGCGCACCAGCCGCGCCGAGAAGCGCGACGGCACCTCCGGGTTGTTGATGCAGAAATACCAGCGTAGCGCGTCCGCCCCGGTCTCCTCGATCACGGCCATGGGCTCGACGACGTTGCCCAGGCGCTTCGACATCTTGCGGCCGGTCTCGTCGTTGACGTGCCCGAGAACGATGCAGGTCTCGTAGGCGACCGAATCGAACAGCAGGACGCCCAGCGCGTGCAGGGTGTAGAACCAGCCGCGCGTCTGGTCGACGGCCTCGCTGATGAACGCCGCCGGGAACCCCTTGCCCGTCCGCGGGTCGAAGTGCGGCAGCGGCTCGCCCATGTAGTGGTGCTGGGCGAACGGCATGGAACCCGAGTCGTACCAGGCGTCGATGACCTCCTTGACGCGCTGCATGGTGCCGGACCCGCACTCCGCGCACGGCCAGGTGAAGTCGTCGATGTACGGCCGGTGCGGGTCGAACTGCCCGCGGTCGTAGACGTCGGCGGGCTTCTCCCGGCCGCTCGCCTGGAAGAGCTCGCCGTAGCTGCCGATCACCGTCTGGTCGCTACACTCGCCGCAGCGCCAGACCGGCAGCGGCGTCCCCCAGTAGCGGCGGCGCGACAGGGCCCAGTCCACCAGGTTCTCCAGCCAGTTGCCGAAGCGCCCCTCGCCGACGTGCTCGGGGTGCCAGGCGATCTCGCGGTTCCTGTCGATCAGCGCCTGCTTCTCGACGGTGGTGCGGATGAACCAGCTCGTCGTCGCGTAATAGAGGAGCGGCCGGTCGCAGCGCCAGCAGAACGGGTAGCTGTGGCGATAGCGGTCGCCGTGCAGCAGCAGGCCGCGGCGCTTGAGATCGCGGGTGATGTGCGGGTCCGCCTCCTTGAACCAGGCGCGGGCGAAGGGCTCGAGGCCGGGCAGGTCGCGGATGGTGCCGTCCGCCTCCACGGTGAGCAGCAGGGGGAGGCCGTAGGCCTGGCCGGTCTTGAAGTCGTCCTCGCCGAAGGCCGGCGCGGTGTGGACCAGACCGGTGCCCTCGGCCGGCGTCACGTAATCTCCGAGGACCACCTTCCAGCCGGCGGTGTCCGAGACGGCGCCCCCTCCGGTAGACACCGGGATCTCCGACGCCTCCACCGGCACCTGGAACGGCCGGTCGTAGCGCAACCCTTCGAGGTCGCGGCCGCGGAAGCGGGCGAGGACGGGCTGGTCCCGCAGGTCGACCAGCTTCTTCTCCCCCTCGATCTCGAGCAGCAGGGGGACGGCCTTGTCGAGCTCGTCGCCGAACAGGAGCTGCTCGTGGGCGCGCTCGGGGTCCGGGTGCTGGATCACGCGGTAGACCATGTCCGGATTGGCGGTGAGGGCCACGTTGGCGAGCACCGTCCACGGGGTGGTGGTCCAGGCGACGAGATGGAGCCCCTCGCTCACCGTCCACTCGCCGCCGCCCATGGGCTCGATCACCTGGCCGGGGCGGACGGGGAAGAGCACCCACACGGAGGGGTCCTCGGCGTCCTTATAGTTCTGGGCCACCTCGTGGCTGGAGAGGGTGGTGCCGCAGCGGGCGCAATAGGGCTGGATCTTGTAGCCCTCGGTCAGCAGCCCCTTCTTCGCCAGCTCGGCGAGCGACCACCAGACCGACTCGATGTAGTCGTTGGTGTAGGTGAAGTAGGCGTGGTCGAGGTCGATCCAGTAGCCGATGCGCTCGGTCATGGCGCGCCACTGGCGCTCGTAGGTATAGACGCTGTCGAGGCAGGCCTTATTGAACTCGGCGATGCCGTAGGCCTCGATCTGCTGCTTGCCGGAGAAGCCGAGGCGCTTCTCGACCTCGATCTCGACCGGCAGGCCGTGGGTGTCCCAGCCTGCCTTGCGCGGCACGCGGTAGCCGCGCATGGTGCGGTAGCGCGGGAAGAGGTCCTTGATGACCCGGGTCACCACGTGGCCGACGTGCGGGACGTTGTTGGCCGTGGGCGGGCCCTCGTAGAAGACGAACTCGCCCCGGGGCGCCGGCTGCTCCAGCGTCCGCTCGAAGACGCGCCCCTGCCGCCACTCGTCGAGCACGCCGAGCTCGAGCTTCGGGAAGGGGTAACCCCCGGGAATATCGGGAAATCTCTTGTCGCTCATGATGAAAGGACCCTCTCGCCTGCCGCCGGCCGGCCAGCCGGACAGCCGGGGCAGGGGCGCTATTGTAACCGCCGGGTCAAGAGGGGGGCGGATCAGCGGGGCAGGCCGGAGATGAAGCGGTCGAGGGCGCGGCAGAAGATGGCGGGCCGCTCGGCGTGGGGGAGGCTGCCGCTCCCCTCGAAGACCTCGATCCCGGCCTCTTCCCGGGACCCCGCGAGCCGGCTCAGCCAGAGGTCGGCGTCCTCGACCGGCGGCACGGCGGCAGCCCGGCCCCAGGCGAGCCAGACCGGCGTCTCCAGCCCGGGGAGGACCTCCTCGACGTCGGTCCACATCTCGCCGCGCAGGTAGACGGCGAGGGCCTGCCGGGACGCCGGCTGGTGGCTCGCCCGGTAGTGGTGCTCGACGAGCGCCGCGTCCACCCGCTCCGGGGCGGCGTAGACGCGTCCGCGCAGGTGGCCCTCCAGCGCCGAGCGGCTGGTCAGCAGGTCGAGCACCGACTCGCGGAGGACGGGAAGGCCCAGCAAGGAGGGCAGCACCGCGCCAGCGTGCTCACCGCCGCGCTCGCCGGTAATCCCGAGCGGGGCCACCAGCGCCAGACCGCGCACGAGCTCAGGAGCGGTGGCGGCCACGCGCACCGCGAACGCCGCCGGCAGGCCGGCCGCCACGATCACCGCGGGCTCCCGCACCACCCGGCGGAGGAACTCCTCGATCACCTCCGGATAGAACGCCGGGTGAAAGCCGCCCGCCGGCCCGCGGGAACGCCCCCAGCCCGGCAGGTCGGGGGCGAAGACGTGGTAGCGCGCGCGCAGGAGCTCGGCCGCGGCGCGCCACTCGTCGGCGTCGTGCCCCGGCCCGAGGGAGTGGAGGAGCAGCAGCGGCGTCGCGCCCGGCGTCTGGTCGAGCTCCTGGAAAGTAATCTCGCCGAGCTTGCCGGAGTAGTGGCGGGTGCGCCCCCAGCGCACGGGGTGGGGCGGCCGCGCCCGGCGGCGTGCCACCGCGCCGGCGATCATCGGCCCGCCGATGGCCGCACCGGCCAGCAGCAGTCCCCAGACGAGCTTGCGTCCGCGGCGCCGAGGAGGGGTCCCGGTCATGGCGCGGCAGGATAGCACGCCCTCACCCCCGACCCCCTCTCCCGCCTCCCCGCCCCGGGAGAGGGGGAGGCGGACAAAACAACACGGACTAACACGGACCAGCACGGACGACGGAGCAGGGGGCGGTGGTGCCTCCCCCCCTGGGCGGTCGGGCGGTAGGGAGTGGGGGAGGTCCAGGAGGGGGGTTGCTTCTTTTCGGGCGGTTGGGAGGCGATCCGCCCCGAGATCTAAGCCTTCTGACCCTCGGGCAAGCCCTCTGCCCCGCGGGTCAAGCCCTTCGACCCGAGATCCAAGCCCTCTTTCCCTCGGGTCAAGCCGTTTGCCCCGAGCCTGGGACGGGACGCCGCGTACCGGTTCAGAGAGGAGCGGGAGCCGGCGGGCTGGGCGATCCAGAGCCGCGAAGCCTGGGGCGAGGTCGTCGGTCATGTCGCGGCCTTCGAGCCGGCGCTGATCTCCGGGCTCCACGTGCTGGACGGGCTGATGCGGTCGCCGCTGGCGCTGGCGGGCTTTCTGGAGGCCTGTGGCAAGGTGACGCTGGAGCGGGCGGGGGTGATTCTGGCGGAGAAGATGGAGAGATAGGCAGGTGGCGGACGGCTCGGGGGGAAATCCGGGCCGTCCGTTTTCATTCCAGGCTGAAAGAAAACCCCCCTCCTGACCTCCCCCGCTCCCTGCCGCCCACCCGCCCAGGGGGGGAGGCACCACCGCCCGGGAAGAGGCAAGCCCCTCCCCTACATCTATATAGATGTGCATGGAGCCATTCGCCTCCCCCTCTCCCGGGGAGGGGCCGGGCAGGCGGGAGAGGGGGCCGGGGGGTGAGGGCGCGCTATAATCTCCCCCTCAAGGAGCCACTGCCATGCCCGTCCAACCCATCGTCCGGCTCGGCCATCCCGCTCTGCGCACCCCGGCGAAGCCGGTGGCCCTGCCGCAGATCGGGCGGCCGGAGATCCAGCAGCTCATCGACGACATGGTCGAGACCATGCGCGAGGCGCCCGGCGTCGGGCTCGCCGCGCCGCAGCTCGGCGTCGAGATGCAGATCTTCGTCTACCAGGCGGCCGGCAACCCGGACCGCGGCCCGGAGATCCCGCTGCACGTCGTCATCAACCCCATGATCACGCCCCAGTCCCGCGAGCTGGACTACGACTGGGAGGGGTGCCTGTCGATCCCCGACCTGCGGGGCCTGGTGCCGCGCCACCCGCAGGTCCGGGTGCGCGGGCTCGACCGCGACGGGCATCCGCTGGACTACGTCGCCACCGGCTTCGAGGCGCGCATCGTCCAGCACGAGTTCGACCACCTGAACGGCGTCATCTTCCTCGACCGCATGCGCGACCTCCACTCCCTCTCCTACACCGAGGAGTGGGAGGAGTACATGGCACGCGAAGGGGAGGAGGACGAGGAGACCGCCGTCGGCTGATTGGCGGCCATTGAGTGGGCCGCGAGCTCGTCATCGCCTGGGCGGGTCGCCATCACCGCTCCAACTGGGAAGAGATCTGCGACTCCTACAGGAAGCGCATCGCCCGCTGGGTGCCGGTGCGCGACCTGCCGGTGCGTGCCCGCGCCGCCGCGGACGACCCCGGCCGGCTGCGCGCCGAGGGGCAGGCGCTCCTCGCCGCCCTCCCCCAGCCCTGCTGGATCGTCGCCCTGGACAGCCGCGGCGACAGCGTCGACTCCGACCAACTCGCCGAGCGCCTGTCCCGGGTCAAGGCCGAGTGGCCGCACGCCATCGCCTTCGTCATCGGCTCCGACCTGGGCCTCGACGCCGCCCTCCTCTCGCAGGCCCGCTGGACCCTGTCGCTGGGGCGCCTCACTCTTACCCATGAGCTGGCACGGGTCGTGCTATATGAACAGATCTTTCGAGCGCTCTCGATCGAGGCCGGAATGAGCTATCATCGCGAGCCTCTCTGAGGCCGTTCAGGATTATCATAGGGAACTTTTGCCGAAGCCCTGAAAGGAGAAGGTGAGCGTGGCCAAGACACAGCAGGCCCAGAAGGCCCCCGAGCCGCCCGGCGACAGCAGCCAGTTCGCTGCCATCCGTGAGCGTCTGTTGAGCCAGCGGCAGGAGATCGTCGATCTGTACAAGCAGGACGTCCGGGCCGGCCAGGAGTCCACGGACGACGGGACCGAGGACATCGTGGACCGCGCCAACAACTCCTACAACCGGGAGCTGATGTTCTCCCTGTCGGACGGAGAGCGGGTCCTCCTCCTCCAGATCGAGGACGCCATCCGGCGGATCGACGAGGGCGCCTATGGCCGCTGCAACAACTGCGGCCAGAACATCGCCCTGCCGCGCCTGCAGGCGGTCCCCTGGACGAAGTTCTGCATCGACTGCCAGGAGCTCGCGGAGAAGGGGCTGCTCTCCGAGGACGCGTCCTAGCGACGCGTCCTGGCGCCGCCCCGCGCCCGTCCTGCCGCGAGGTCTCCAGGCCTCTCCGACCTCCATGGCTGACATCGTCGACAAGTTCCTCGCCGGTCTGAGCCGCCAGGATCCCCCCCAGGTGGTCCTGGTCCAGGGGGACCTCGTCCTGGCGGTGCCCGCCGCCGAGCGCATCGCCGCCGTTCTGGCGAAGACCGGGGGCGCGGTGGTGGAGACCCAGCGCCACTCGCCCTCCCTGTCGCCGCTGATCCAGGACCTCCGCACCTTCTCCCTATTCGCCTCCTCCAAGGTGGTGCTGGCCGTCGACTCCGCGGTCTTCGCCGACCGCGAGGCGGCGAGCGAGCTGATCGACGACGCCGCGGACGTGCTGCCGCTCAAGGAGATGGCTGGGCGGGCGCTGTCGTCCAAGGAGCGCCAGGCGGCGTCCCGCCTGTTCCAGGTGCTGCGCCTCTTCGACGTCGACCCCTACGCCGGGGCGCCCGAGCGGGCGTTGGGCGAGCTGCCGGCCTGGGCCCTCGAGGGGCGCCGCAGCCGGGGTGGGAAGCCGCGCGGCAAGAAGCAGGTGGAGGAGCTGCGCTCCGGGCTGGCCGTGCTGCTGGAGGCGGCGCGCGGCGAGGGGATCCAGGGGGCCGGCGAGGGCGAGGTCGCGGAGCTGGGGGAGGTGATCCGCGGCGGGCTCCCTCCCGGGCATCACCTGGTTCTCGCCGAGCGGGTCGTGGCCAAGGACCACCCGCTGTCCGTGCTGCTGGAGGAGCGCAAGGCGCTGCTGCGGGTGGGCGAGGTGGAGGCCGAGCGGGGGAGCTGGCAGGGCCTCGACCTGCTGGCCAAGGAGCTGGAGCGCCAGACCGGCGTCGGCATCGCCCCGGACGCCCTGAACGAGCTGGCCCGCCGCACGCTGCGCCAGGAGGAAGGCAAGGGGC
>DASPJI010000262.1:0-6096 GCA_035628695.1 Thermoanaerobaculia bacterium
GTCAAGCGCCGCCAGGAGGACCTCGGCACCGGCCGCGGCGTCACCGTGGTCGACGACTTCGCCCATCACCCGACGGCGGTCGAGAAGACGCTGGTGGCCCTGCGCCAGCGCTACCCCGGCCGCCGCATGGTGGCGCTCTTCGAGCCGCGCAGCCTGACCGCCGGCCGCACCTTCTTCTTCGACGCCTACCGCGAGGCCTTCGCCCACGCCGACCGGGTGCTCTTCGCCCCCACCTTCCATATGGGACGGCTGCAGGAGGAGGAGCGGCTCGACTTCGCCAACCTCGCCGGGCAGCTCACGGACGCCGGCGTGCCGGCGGTCGTCTGCGCCGACACGGCCGACGTGCTGCGGCGGGCGCTGGAGGAGGCGCGGGAGGGGGACGTGCTGGTCACCATGTCCTCCGGCTCGTTCGACGGCATGCCCCACCGGCTGGCAACGGCGTTGCGGGGTTAGCCCTCACCTCCGCAGCCGGTCTTCAATCAGCTTGCCGGCGGGGAAGCCCGGGAGCTGGAGGGCATCGCGGACCACCCCCAGGGCGGCCTCCTCCGGCACCAGGCCGACGACCTCGCTCTCCATCACCCGGGCCCCCAGCCCCTCCGCCTCCCGCCGCACCCGCTCCAGCGCCCCCAGGATGGAGGTCCGCCGGAAATCCACCAGGTTCATGCTGACCTGGGCGCGGCCGCGGCTCTCCAGATAGACGCCCATCGCCCGCACGGCCGGCAGTCCGCCCCCCGACTCCCGCACCTTCCGGGCGACGGCGCGGGCCACCTCCACGTCCGCGGTGTCGAGGACTGCGTTGAAGGCGATGAGGAAGAAGCGGGCGCCGATCACCGTCACGCCGGCCGTGGGATGGACCCGGGCCGGCCCATGGTCCGGCGCCCAGGCGGGATCGGCAATCTTGGCGGGCAACCCCTCGAAGCCGCCGCGGCGGATGGCCGCCAGCAGCCGCCGCTCCTCACGCCGCGCCGCCCGCTCATAGAGATAGACGGGGAGGCCGAAGCGCCCGGCCACCGCCGGCGCCAGCCGGTGGGCGGCGGCGACCGCCACCTCCATGGGGGTGTCGCCGAGGGGGATGAAGGGCACCACGTCGACCGTCCCGACCCGGGGGTGGACCCCCTCGTGGCGGGTGAGGTCGATGGCGGCCAGCGCCTCCTCATAGAGGGCGAGGAGCGCCTCGTGCAGCGGCTCCGGCTCGCCCGCCAGGGTCAGGACCGTACGGTTGTGGTCGGGATCGGAGGAGACGTCCAGGAGGCGGACGCCCCCGCCGGCGGTTATCGCAGAGATCAACCGGTCCACCACCTCCGGGCGGCGGCCCTCGCTGACGTTGGGGACACACTCGAGGAGCGGCACTCCGCGAGAGTATCGCAACGCATCGTCCGTTGTGCATGGGAGTGCGCTCTGTTAGGATACCCGCGGTTTTCAACCGAAAGCAGTGCGATCTCGCCGATGAGTTACCCAGGCAACCCCTCGTTGTCCCCCGACGTCCAGCAACGTGTGCTGAGCACGTTCGAGCAGACCCTCGACCTCGCCGCCGAGGGCAATCGCCAGGAGGCGCTCCTGGGCTGTGACTTCGTCCTGCGCATGGACCCCCAGTTCGCCTCGGCGCGGACCCTCCAGGAGCGGCTGCGCTCCGGAGCCGGCCCGGTGATGGTGGACGACCTGCGCGCGGCGCCGGCCGCTCCGGCCTTCGATCCCGGCTTCGGCTCGGGCTCGGCCGCGGCGGACCCCTTCACCGACTTCGGCTCGCTGAGCCTCGACTTGCCCGACCTGCCGGCGGAGAGCCTGTTCGGCACCGCTCCGAGCCCGGGATTCCCGCCGGGCGACCTGCGCGCCGAGCTGTCGGCGCTCCTCGAGCAGCGGCGCTTCCCCGAGCTCCTCCAGAAGGCCGAGCAGCAGATGGCCGCGGTGGCCGCCGACCCCGAGCTGCAGCGGATCGCCGCCACGGCCCAGGAGCGGCTGGAGTCCGAGCCGTACGTCGTCAAGTTCCTCGCCTCGGCGCGGGACGCGCAGCGCTCGGGAGACGCCAAGGAGGTCGAGCGCCTTCTCGCCAAGGCGCGCTCGCTCGATCCGTCCCACCCCGGCATCGCCGAGCTGGAGCGGTCGATGCCGGCGGCGGCCACGGCCATGCCTTCGCCCTTCGGCGCCGCCCCGGCGGGCGCCGCCGACAGCTATGCCGGCGGCGACTCCGAGAGCGCCCGCCGCATCCGCGAGCTGCTCGCCGAGGGGCAGGCGGCCTTCGACGGCGGCGACCCGCAGGCGGCCATCGACGCCTGGTCGCGCATCTTCCTGATCGACATCGACCATCAGGAGGCGTCGCGCCGCATCGAGCAGGCCCGCAAGCTCAAGGCCGAGAAGGAGCGCCAGGTCGAGGAGATCTTCCACGACGGCCTGGCGGCGATCGAGAGCCGCGACCTGGAGCGGGCCCGGCAGTCCTTCCAGCAGGTCCTCGCGCTCCAGCCGGGCCACGTGACGGCCCGCGAGTACCTGGACCAGCTCGCCGCCGGGGTCGTCCCCGTGGTGCGGATGACGTCGCGGGAGATGCCGGCGGTGTCGGCGGAGGCCCTGCCGACGCCGGCGGACTTCGATTCCGGCATGGCCGACGACCTCAAGGAAGAGATCCTGGTCCCGCCGGACCCCAGCGAGGTGGCGGCCAAGCCCCGCGCCCGCCGCGAGCCCAAGCCGATCACCGCCAAGGCCAACAAGCCGTGGCGCCTGTTCATCGGCGTCGGCGCCGCGGTGCTGCTGCTCGCCGCCGCCGGACTCTGGTACCTGCTCCAGAACCGCGACAGCCTGTTCCCCAACTCGCAGCCCGACGAATCCGCGATGGCGGCTCCGGCCTCTCACCTCGTCGACCGGGCGAAGAACCAGCACCGGGAGGGCAAGATCGACCTCGCCATGGCCCAGCTCCGCCGCGTGCCCCCCACCGATCCGCGCTACAAGGAGGCGCAGGATCTGCTCGCGCAATGGAGCGGCGCCAGCCCGGCCGCCACCCGGCCCACCGGGCCGTCGCCCGAGGCCATGAACCGGCGCCAGGCCTTCCTCGACCAGGCCCGGGCCGCCTACACCGAACGCAGCTACCTGCGTGCGGTGGACAGCTTCGAGAAGGCGGCGTCTCTGGGAGCGCTCGAGGGGGACGATGCCGCCTCCCTCGCCGACGCCCGGGAGCAGGTCGCCCCTCTCGCCCGCTTCGTCGAGCTCTACAATCAGCACGACTGGGAGTTCATCGTGCGCGATCTGTGGGAGATGCACCTCAAGGATCCGGGCAACCGCGACGTCAAGCGGCTGCTCGTCGACTCCTACTACAACCTCGCCGTCGTGGACCTGCAGCAGTCGGACGCGAAGAGCGCCTCCAACAGGCTCTCCGAGGTGGCGAACCTGGCCGGAGACGACGAGACGTTGCGGCGTCAGCACCTCTTCGCCCAGACCTATCAGGACCGGGAGAAGGATCTGCTCTACCGGATCTACGTCAAGTACCTGCCCTTCCGGTGATGTCCTTCAGGTAATGCGCCGCTCGGACGAGACCCCGCCGGAAGAGCAGCTCCTCTTCGACCTGCCGCTCGAGCCCCCCGCACGCGGTGAGGCGGCCCGCAAGCCCGCCCCTCGGGCACCGCGGGAGGAGCGGCCGGAGGAGCCCTCCCTGCCCTACGAGGAACCGCCCCGCGCGCCGCGCCGGCGCTCGGCGACCGAGGAGGCGAGGATCGCCCTCCTCCAGCCGGTGGCGGACCCGCCGGCGCATGAGGACGATACGGAGGAGGAGCGCCCCCGTCTGGCCAGCCGGCTCGCCGGCGGCGGGGCGGACCTGCTGCTGCACGCCGCGGTGGGCGTGGCGTCCCTGGTAGGGCTGCGCTTCCTGCTGGGGGTCCAGCCGGCCCTCTCCGACTGGCCGGCGGTGCTGCTGTTCCTGCTCTCCTTCTCCTTCCTCTATACGGTGGTGCCCCTCGCCTTCTGGGGTCACACCCTCGGGATGGCCTGGGCCGGGCTCACCTCCCACAACCGGGACGGCGAGCCGCTCACCTTCGACCAGACCGTCCGCCGCTGGATGGGCGGCCTGATCACCTCCGGGCTCCTGGGGCTCCCCCTTCTCCTGACCGGTGGCGGCCGTTCCCTCGCCGACTTCCTGAGCGGCTCGGACACCTACCCACTATCGGGTGGAGAATCCGGCGAAGACGAAGAAAAGTAGGGCGCTCTACCCCGTCCGGCGGGCCCGCCAGACGCTGATCCCCACCCAGAGGTTGCCGATCGCCGTCGTGGCGGCGAAGACCGCCAGCGGCGCGCTGTCCGACCATGGGGGCCAGAGCGCCAGCACCCCACCCAACTGGTAGAGAATGCCGGCGGCGCGGAACGGCTCGAAGGCGATGCCGCCCAGCGTGTAGAAGGAGTGCCCGAGGAGCAGGAGCCAGACGCCCGGCACGGCCCAGGTCATGTCCTGCCAGAGGAGCACGGCGGACAGCGCCAGGGCCACCAGCGACAGGTTCCCCTGGACGCGCAGCACCCAGGAGGCGAGGGGCGTGCCCCGTGCCCCCCGTTTCGAGGTGCGGAGAATGACGGCCAGCTCCACGGCGCCGCCGAGGAGGATGACCAGCGACCAGGCGGAGAGCACCCCCGGAGGACCGGCGAGACGGTGGACGCGCGGCGTGAGGAGGGCCACCGCCGGCAGCAGCAGGGCCCAGGTGAACCAGGACCAGGGCGCGCGGAGATAGGGGCCGCCGGCGGCACGGAAGCGCTCCCGCACCGGCTCGAGGTCGTCGTCGCCGGGGCGGGAGCCGGAAAACAGCGGATCGTATTCGGACGGCATCGGCTGCTTCCAGCGGACCGTCCGTGGAGATCAGCTCGCCAGCTTGATCTGGACCTCGGCGCTGCGCACCGCCCGCTGGCGGGCGGCGAACTGCGCGTCGGTCACCATGGGCATGGTTCGGGCCTCGGCCAGCGCCCGCTGCGCCGCGGCGCGGTCGATCTCGTCCAGCCGCCGCGCCTGCTCGGTGAGGATCGTCAGCCGGTCCTCGACCATCTGGGCGAAGCCGCCGTCGACGAACAGCCGCTGGGTGCCTTCGGCGGTCACCACGCGCAGCTCGCCGGTCCCCAGCTTGTAGAGGAGCGGTGCGCGGTGCTTGAGGATGCCGACCTCACCGTCGTGCGCCGGGAAGGCGACGAAGGTGGCGTCGGCCTCGAGCACCGCCCGCTCCGGGGTGATGACGCTGCAGTGGAACGTGTCGTTTCTCGCCATGGCTCAAGCTCGCGATGCACTCAACTGGCAATGCGCTCCGCTTGGGCCGCCGCCTCTTCGATCGCACCAACGTACATGAACGCCTGGTCCGGGAGGTGGTCCCACTTGCCGTCGCACAGCTCCTCGAAGGAGCGGATGGTGTCCTCGCGCGAGCAGTAGATGCCGGCGAGGCCGGTGAACTGCTCGGCGACGAAGAAGGGCTGGGAGAGGAAGCGCTCGATCTTGCGGGCGCGCCGCACGATGACCTTGTCGTCCTCCGACAGCTCCTCGACGCCGAGGATGGCGATGATGTCCTGCAGGTCCTTGTAGCGCTGCAGGATCTGCTGCACCCGGCGGGCCACCGCGTAGTGGCGGTCGCCGATGTACTCGGGCGCGATGATGCGGCTGCTCGACGCGAGCGGATCGACCGCGGGGTAGATGCCCTTCTCCGAGATCGAGCGCTCGAGGTTGACGGTGCTGTCCAGGTGGGCGAACGCCGTGGCCGGCGCCGGGTCGGTGTAGTCGTCGGCGGGCACGTAGATCGCCTGGATGCTGGTGACGGCGCCGCGCGACGTTGACGTGATGCGCTCCTGCAGCTCGCCCATCTCGGTGCCGAGCGTCGGCTGGTAACCGACGGCGGACGGCATGCGGCCGAGCAGCGCCGACACCTCGGAGCCCGCCTGCGAGAACCGGAAGATGTTGTCGACGAAGAGCAGGGTATCGACGCCGGTCTGGTCGCGGAAGTACTCGGCCATGGTCAGCGCCGACAGCGCCACGCGCAGTCGCGTGCCCGGGGGCTCGTCCATCTGGCCGAAGACGAGGGCGGCCTTGTCGAGCACGCCGGACTCGCCCATCTCGAGGAAGAGGTCGGTGCCCTCACGCGTCCGCTCGCC
>DASPJI010000263.1:0-6165 GCA_035628695.1 Thermoanaerobaculia bacterium
CGAGCGGCCTCGCCCTGCTGCTCGTCACCGTCGTCGTGCTCGTCTCCGTCCGCGGCCGGATCGGCGACGCGCTCCTCTCCGGCCTCCCCCTGGCGCTGGGCTGCCTGTGGACCTTCGGCCTCTGGGGGGTGTTCCGGCTACCGGTCGACCTCCTGGCGGTCTCCACCCTGCCGGTCCTCTTCGGCACCGGCATCGACCTCGGGGTGCACGCGGTGCAGGGGGGACGGCTGCGGCCGGAGGAGGGGATCGGCGGCACCCTGCGGGAGTCGGGGCTCGCCATGTTGCTGGTGGCGCTCACCACCGGCACCGGCTTCGGCAGCCTCGGCGCCTCGCGGGTGCCGGGGCTCCAGAACGCCGGCACCCTGGTCGCCGTAGGGGTGATCGCCTGCCTGGCGGCGACCTTCCTGGTGCTGCCGGCGGTGGAGGCGTTGCGGCGACGCCGGTGACCCGCAACACGGGCGGACACGGATTACCACGGACGATCACGGATCCCGGAGCAGGGGGCGGTGGTGCCTCCCCCCCTGGGCGGGTGGGCGGTAGGGAGCGGGGGAGGTCCAGGAGGGGGGTTTTTCTCCGCCCCCGCGATCTTCAACCTCCCCGCAAGAATCCTCCATTTCCCTCTTGACGCGCCGCCAATCCCGGGTATAGCCTTCGAGGCGGACGTAAGCCGTACAAGAAGGAGGTGGTAGGGGGAAAGAAGGAAACCGCGGTTTCACACCACAGCCGTACAGGACCGCTGTGCCTCCGAGTTGAGCGCGTAGCTCATCCGGAGCCCCGGGGTCCCAGACGGCCAAGGGAGGGAGCGGCAAACTCACCTCCCGAGGCCTAGCCGGACAGGAGAACACACTCATGCCCAGCTCAGATGATCGTACGCCTTCGCGCGTCGATCTGTCCCGTCCCACCGAATCCACCCGCCGTCATCTCTACGAGCTGGTGGTCCATGTCTACTTCCATCCCACGCCTGAAGAGGTAGAGCAGGCCCGTCAGGACCCCGGCAACCACTGGGTGCCGGACTACGGTCCCGACGCGGCGCGCCTGCACGTCTTTTACGCCTACGGCCGCTGGTTCGCTGCCTGGGAGGCGCTGGAGGAGAAGAAGGAGGCGGAGGCCGATCCGTCGCTTCCCGCGTGGCGGCGCTGGTCGGTGGTGCGGATCGTCGAGGACGCGGACCCGTCGAGCGCGATGGGCGTCACCTTTCTCGAAGTCTGACGCCGCCCGGGCGGTGGGTCCCGCTTCCCGGGGCCCGCCGCCGTTTCCCCCATGGAAAAGGAACGGCCCCGTCGCCGCGGATGCGGGACGGGGCTCCTGGAAGCGATCCGGACGCCGCGGATGCCATCCAGACGCTGTGGGCTTCATCCAGACGCCTCGGATGCCATCCAGACGCTTCGGAAGTTTCCCGAGCGCTTCGGACGCGATCCAATTCAAAAGGATGGAGTCCGCAGGACCCGGAAAGCTTCCCGACGGCTCGGACTGCGCCCAATTCAAAAGGATGGATTCCGAGGCAGCGGGGAGCTTCCCGGACGCTTCGGATCGCTGGCGCGAAGAAAAACCCCCCTCCTTGACCTCCCCCGCTCCCTCCCACCCGACCATCCAGGGGGGGAGGCACCACCACCCCCTCGACGCTCAACGTTCCCTGTCCGTCTCCCCCTCTCCCGGGGAGGCGGGAGAGGGGGCCAGGGGGTGAGGGCCTACGCCGGCTCGGCCAGCGACGGCCGGGCCTCCCCCTCCGCCGCCGCATGGTCCAGGAAGTCGAAGGCGCGCTCGATCTCGCCGTGGCTCCCCACGAGCACCAGGCAGTCGCCGTCCTGCAGCTCCAGGTCCGGGGGCGGGTTGGTGTGGGATTTCTGGCCGCGCACGACCGCGATCACCGTCGCCCCGGTCCGCTCCCGCAGGGCGAGGGCGCGGATGGAGTCCCCGGCGCGCCGCAGGTGGGCGGGGGAGAGCATGTAGACGTCGGTGATCCCCTGGGCGAGGATGCGCAGCAGGGATTCGGAGAGCTGGCGGTCGCGCGCCGGCACGCGCAGCATCTGGTAGTCCTCGCCGCGCAGCGCCCGCGTCTGCGCCCGGATGATGTTGCTCGGTACGTGGTACTGCCGCAGGACGCGGGTGAAGATCTCGATCGAGGTCTCGAACTCCTCGGCGATCACCTCGTTGGCGCCGCAGCCCTGGAGCCCCTCGATCTCCGCCACGGCGCGCGTGCGGACGACGATGTTGATGCCCGGGTGCAGCTCGCGGGCGAGACGGATGCTCCGCCGCACCGCGATTAGGTCGGAGATGGCGAAGACCACCACCCGCGCGGTGCGGATGCCGGCGTGCTCCAGGATCTCCCGGCGGGTGGCGTCGCCGTAGAGCAGCGGCTCGCCCGACAGGCGCGCCGTCCGCCCGAGCTCCGGGTTCAGCTCGATCACCCGGTAGGGGATCGACGCCTCGCGCAGCACCCGCGACAGGTTCCGGCCGTTGACGCCGTAGCCGACGATGACGACGTGGTCGCGCAGCTCGGAGGACGCGGCCTGGCCGAGCCCGGCCAAGCGGAGCCGCGGGATCCGCTCTGCCAGCCAGGGCGCCGCCGCGACCAGGAGAGGCGTCGCCATCATGGTGAGCACCGAGGCGGCGATGAAGGTCTGGAAGAAGGGGGTGGGGAGCACCCCGTTCTGCTGGCCGACCTGGAGGAGCACGAAGGAGAACTCGCCGATCTGGGCGAGGCTCAGGCCGCCGATCAGGGCGACCCGCGAGCTGAGCCCGAGGGCGGCGCCGGCGCCCGCGGCGGCGAGCGCCTTCACCCCGACGATGAGCAGGGCGAGACCGGCGATCAGCCCGGCGCGCTCGGCGGCGAAGCCGAGGTCCAGCAGCATGCCGATCGAAATGAAGAAGATGCTGTTGAAGACGTCGCGGAACGGCACCACCTCGGCGACGATCTGGTGGCTGTACTCCGATTCGGAGATGATGATGCCGGCCAGGAAGGCGCCGAGGGCGAGCGAGAAGCGCAGGCTCTCGGTGAACCAGGCCATCCCCAGGCAGATCAGCAACGCGCCGAGCACCAGGACCTCGCGCACCTGGGTGCGGACGATGAGGTGGAGGAGCTTCGGCATCAGGTAGCGCGCCAGGACGAAGACGCCGGCGACCACCGCCAGGGAGATGAGGAAGCGCAGCAGCACCGACTGGAGCGACGCCTCGACCCGCCCGGCGAGCACCGGCGTCAGCACGATCATCGGTACGATGAGGAAGTCCTGGAAGAGGAGGACGCCGATGAGGAGCTTGCCCTGCGGCGCGTCGAGCTCGCGCCGGTCGGCATAGAGCTTTAGCACGATCGCCGTGCTGCTCAGCGCCAGCAGGAAGCCGAGGAAGATCGACGGCGCCGGCCGCATCCCGGCCGCGATGGCGATGCCGGCGGCGGCGCCGATGGTGAGGAACGACTGCAGCGAGCCGCCGACCAGGAAGAAGCGGCGGATCTCTTTCAAGCGCTCGAGCGAGAACTCGAGGCCGATGGTGAAGAGCAGGAAGACGACGCCGATCTCGGCGAACAGCGTCACCCGCTCTACCTCCGGGATCAGGGCGAGCCCGGCCGGCCCGATCAGCATGCCGGTGAGCAGGAAGCCGACCACGGCCGGAGTCCGCAGCTTGTGGCAGGCGAGCACCGCCGCCGTCGAGGCGGCGAGGAGGATGACGGCGTCGCGTAGAAAGTCGTGGATCGACAAGCCCGGTGCGCTCTCCCTGAGGGTCAGGAGGGTCAGGAACCGTTAGAGGAGGAGTATACCCGCGGGAATCCTACCCGCTGGGGTCCCGGTTGTGGCGGTTCTGGAGGCTTCCGGCCGCGGCGGGGTATAATCCAGGAAGCCCAAGCTCGGGAGTAATATCGGAGGTCGTCGCAGGATATGAGTGTCGCCGCGCCACGTGTGGAGATTCCGCCCCATGCTCCGGAAGGGGTCTGGTCACGCCGTCTTCTCGGGCCCTTCCACACCACGGGGGTCTTCTGGGTCCGCCTGCACCGGTTCGGGGTGTGCGTCATGCCGGACTGGGCGGTGCGGATCCTCGTCACGCTGTTTACCTGCTTCTTCTTTATCGTCCTGCGCCGGGTCGGGGCGGCGATCGCGGCCAACGTCGACGCCGTCCTGGGGCCCTGCGGCTGGCGGGAGCGCCAGGCGCGCGTCTTCCGCACCATGCGCTCCTTCGCCTGGTGCCTGTCGGAGCGGTACGAGCGCCTGAGCACGTCCCGGCAGTTCACGCTCGAATCCGACGGGTGGGAGACCTGGCAGGAGCTGAACGCGACCGGCGAGGGTGTGGTGCTGCTCACCGCGCACATGGGCAACTGGGAGATGGGCTCGATGCTCCCCTCCACCCAGGAGGCGCGGCGGGTCCATCTGGTGCGCGAGGCCGAGACCGACCCCCGCGCCCAGCGGTTCCTGTCGGAGCTGCTGCGCAGCAGCTCCTCCGAGCTCTACACCACCCACTTCGCCGAGGACCCGCAGCTCGGCATGTTCCTGCTCGACGCCCTGCGCCACGGCGACCTCGTCGCCCTGCAGGGGGACCGGCCGCGTTGCGGCGGCAAGGTGGAGGAGGTGGAGCTGTTCGGCCGCCCATTCCCGCTGCCCGTCGGCCCGGCCGCCCTCGCCCGTGCCGCCGGCGCGCCGATCCTGCCGGTCTTCTTCTTCCGCGAGGGGCGCCTGCGCTACCGCTGCTCGATCCGTCAGCCGATCCATGTCGAGCGCACCGGCGACCGCCAGCGCGACCTGGAGGAGGCGATGAAGCGCTTCGCGGCGGAGCTCCAGTCCTCCATCGCCCAGCACCCCCACCAGTGGTTCTGCTTCCGCAAGGTCTGGAACTAGGCGAACATCGTTCGCCATGGCGGGCCTCGCCCTCGCGATCTTCCTGAGCTTCGTCCCGGCGTTCCTCTGCGCCGCCGTCGTCTACTGGATCGACCACTTCGAGAAAGAGCCCCACATCCTCCTCGGGGCGGTCTTCGGCTGGGGGGCCGTGGTGGCCACCCTCGGCGCCATGGTCTCGCAGCTCGTCCTGTCCGGTGCCGTTCACCTCTGGACCGGCTCGGAGGACACCGCCGACCTCGCCGGGGCGACGCTGTTCGCGCCGCTCACCGAGGAGAGCCTCAAGGGGGCGGCGGTGCTGCTGGTCTTCCTGGTGCTGCGCCGCGAGTTCGATTCGCTCCTGGACGGCATCGTCTATGCCGGCATCGTGGCCCTGGGCTTCGCGGCGACGGAGAACGTCCTCTATCTCTATGGCGCCTTCCTGGAGGGGGGGATGGAGGACCTGCTGTCCATCGCCTTCCTCCGCGTCGGCCTCGGCGCCTGGGATCACCCGTTCTACACCGCCTTCATCGGCATCGGCCTCGCCGCCGCCCGGCTGAGCCGCTCGGCCGCGGTGCGCTGGCTGGCACCGCCCGCGGGCTGGGGCATGGCCGTCTTCACCCACTCGCTGCACAACAGCCTGGCCACCGCCTCCGAGCACATGCCGGCGCTCGGCCTGCTGATGTTCCTCATCGACTGGTCGGGCTGGCTCGCCATCAGCCTCCTCATCTTCTGGTCCCTCCACCAGGAGGGGCGCCTCCTGGCGCTCCATCTGGCGGACGAGGTGGACCGCTGCCTCACCCCGCAGCAGTACCGCACCGCCTCCTCTTTGGGGACGCAGATCGGCGCCCGCTTCCGCGCCCTGGGCTCGGGCCGGCTCGGCTCCACCCGCCGCTTCTACCGGCTATGCGGCGAGCTGGCGCACAAGAAGCACCAGCTCGCCCTGCTGGGGGACGAGGGGGGCAACAGCCTGGCCATCGAGGGCTTGCGGGCGGAGCTGGCGCGCCTGTCGGGGCAGGCCGACTGCGATAGATCCAGTGGGGCTTGACGGCCCGGATATACTGGCGGACGAAGGAGAGACACCATGGAAAAAGCCACATTCGGAGCCGGTTGCTTCTGGGGAGTCGAAGCCGCGTTCCGTCGCATCAAGGGTGTGAAGTCGACCGCTGTGGGCTACGCCGGCGGCTGGAAGGAGAATCCCACGTATCAGGAGGTCTGCACCGACGGCACCGGTCACGCCGAGGTCGTGCAGGTGGAGTACGACCCGTCGGAGGTCTCCTATGAGGACCTCCTGGAGGTCTTCTGGTCGAACCACAACCCGACGACCCTGAACCGCCAGGGCCCGGACATCGGCACGCAGTACCGC
>DASPJI010000264.1:0-11734 GCA_035628695.1 Thermoanaerobaculia bacterium
CACGTCGACGCCGAGAGCCTCTGTCTCCTCGTCAGAATTCCAGCGTGCGTCCAGAGGTACGGTGTTGAGGCCGTCCGCCGCCGCTCCCAGCCGCTCGCGAAGGTGCTCCTGGAGCAACAGGACCCGGGCGCCCGAGTCGTCGACCATGAAGGCGAGCCGGTCCTGCGGGTAGGCCGGATCGAGAGGCAGGTAGGCGGCCCCCGCTTCCAGGATGGCGAGCATGCCTACGACCATGATCGGCGAGCGGTCGGCGCAGAGACCGACGACCTCATCGGGGCCGACGCCGAGCTCGCGCAGGTGACGCGCCAGGAGCCGCGCGCTGCCGACCAGACGGCGGTATGTCCACTGTTCGCTCCCCAGCTCAACGGCCACGACGGACGGCGTCCGGGCCGCCTGGAGGGCGACGGCATGATGAAGGCAGCCCTCCGCGATCCCCTCGACCTGCGTGTCGTTCCACTCGCCCAGGATCTGCCGCCGCTCGGCCGGGGTGAGCAGATCCAGCTCGCCGGTGCGGCGCGCCGATCTTTCATCCATGCCGGCGGCCATACAGGCGAGCAGCGTGGCGAGGTGCCGGAGCAGGCGCGGCGCCGCGTCCCGGTCCACGCGGGCCCGGTCGGTCGCCAGGTGCAGGGAGACCTGGTCTGCCGCCGTGAGGACCAGGGTGACGGGGTAGTTGGTGCTCTCGAAGCTGCGCAGGTCGCGGATCCCCAGGCCACCGGAGCCGGCGCCATCGGCGTCGGGGTAGTTCTCGAAGACATAGAGGGTCTCGAACAGCGGCGAGCCGGCGGGCACCTCGCTCCAGCGCTGGATCTGGGCCAGAGGGGTGTGCTCGAGCTCCTGACGCGCGAGCTGGCGCTCCTGGAGGCGTTGCAGCCAGGGAGCCAGAAGCTCGGCGCCGTCGACCCGCACCCGCACCGGCAGGGTGTTGACGAACATGCTGACCATGGTCTCGACTCCGGGCAGCGCCGCCGGACGGCCGGAGACCACGCCGCCGAAGACCACGTCCTCGCTGCCGCTGTAGCGGCTGACCAGCGCGGCCCAGGCACCGAGGGTGACGGTCTGCAGGGTCAGCTTGTGCCGCGCCGCCAGCGCCTGCAGCTCCGCCGTGACCTCGCGGGAGAGGAGGATCTCGTGCTCGTCATAACCCGCGGCTGTTTCCACCGGGTGGTCCACGCCGAGGATACCGAGGGAATTGGGGGCGCTGAACCCGGCGAGCTCCTCACGCCAGAACGGCTCCACCAGCGACAGGTCCTGCTTCTGCAGCCAGACGGCGTAGTCGCTGAACGGTCGCGCCGGCGGCAGCAGGGGCTCGCGGCCTTCCCGCAGGGCCGGGTAGACGGCTCCCAGCTCCTGCACCAGTAGTGGAAGCGACCAACCGTCCAGCAGCAGGTGGTGCGACGTCCAGATGAACCGGAGCTCGCCGTCGACACGGATCAGGGAGAAGCGCATCAGCGGCGCGCGGTCCAGGGGGATCGGAGCGTGCCGGTCGTCGTGCCGCAGCTCCTCGTAGCGCAGCTCCCGCTCCTCCGCGGCGAGGCCGCGCCAATCCAGCTCCTGCCAGGCCAGAGCGCAGCGCTTGCGGACGACCTGCCGGGGCTCGTCCAGACCCTCCCAGAGGAAGGCGGTGCGCAGCACCGCGTGACGCTCGACGAGCCTCTCCCAGGCCTGCAGGAACAGCCTGGAGTCGAGATCCGCCGGCAGGGTGCAGGTGACCTGGGTGACATAGACCCCGGACGCGGGAGACATCAGGCTGTGGAACAGCATGCCGCTCTGGAGTGGCGTGAGGGGATAGATGTCCTCCACCTCCCGAAGATCCGGGAGCAGCGCCGTCAGTTGCTGGAAGCCATGCGAGTCGAGCGCCGCCTTGGGGAAGTCGGAAGGCGTGAACACCTCCTCGCTCTCCCGGGCGTGCCGGAGAAGCTGCCGCAGCGCGCCGGCGTAGGCCTCGGCCAGACGCTCCATGGTCTCCCGGCGATGAGCCCGCGAGCCGTAGGTCAAGGAGATCTGCATCCGGCCGCCGTCCACCATACCGCTGACCTCCAGCAAGTGGGTGCGATGGGCGCGCGGGCTCCGGTTGGGGCCGGTGGTGGTCGTGGAGGCATGGAAGAGCGAGAGCGCCTCGGCAGTAGCGTCGGCTTGGCCCAGATAGTTGAACAGGACCTCGGCCGCCGGCGCCTCTTCCAGGAGACCGGCCGACCGCAGCAGGCCGTAGCCGATGCCGCGACCGGGCACGGCGCGCAGCCGCTCCTTGGCACTCACCAGAGCGTCGCCAGGGCCGGCGTCGCCCGCCTCCAGCACGACCGGATAGATCGAGGTGAACCAGCCCACGGTGCGCGACACGTCGAGGTCGTCGACGCCGGCGAACAGCGGCTCGCGGCCGTGACCCTCCAGGTCTACCCGCAGGCGCGGCGAGCCCGTCCAATCCCTCAGTGCCCGGACGAGGGCGCTGAGCAGCGCGTCGTCGATGCGGCTGTGATAGACCACCGGCAGGGTCTGGAGCAGATCCGTGGTCTCTTCGGCGGTGAGCTCGAAGGTGACCGTGGCCTCGTCCTCGTTGAGGTTGCCGGCCTCCGGAAAGTCCACCGGCAGGCGGGGCACCGGGACCTGGACGGTGTCGCGCCAATAGTCCAGCTCGCCGGCCAACGCCTCGGCGTGACCGGTCAGGCGGCGCGCCCACTCCTGGAACGAGGTGGTCTTGGGCGGCAGGGCAGCCTGGCGATACGCCGCCTCCAGGTCTTCCAGCAGCACGCGCCAGGAGACTCCGTCCACCACCAGATGATGGGTAGCCCAGAGCAGCCGCGACGGCTGGTCCCCGGCCCCGAACAGGCAGAGACGAGTGAGTGGTCCGTTAAACAGGTCGAAGCCGGCCTGGAGATCCGTGGCCGCCGACTCGTAGGCTTCACCCCGGCGAGATGCCGGCAGGCCCGAAAGGTCGACCTGGTGGAAGGGTGTCAGCGGCTCGGATTCGGCGTTCTCCTGCCGCGTACCGTCGAATCGCATGCGCAGAGCATCGTGGTGCTCCACGATCACGGCCATGGCGCGCTCCAGAGCGGCGGGAGAGAGAAGCTCCCGTGGCTCCAGCCGGAGGGCCTGGTTGTAGTGGTGCGGGTCCGCGAAACCCTGCTCGAAGAACCAGCTCTGGACGGGAGTGAGAGGCACCTCGCCCGTCACCGGTCCCTGCTCGGTACGGAAGGCACCACCCGCATCCATGGCCATGGCGTGGCGGGCGAGCTCGGCCACGGTCTGGTGCTCGAAGATCTGCCGTACACCGAAGAGCAGGCCGGCCTGACGCGCCCGCGCCACGATCTGGACGGAGAGGATCGAATCGCCGCCCAGCTCGAAGAAGTTGTCGTTCACTCCCACCTGGTTCAGGCGCAGCACCTGCGTCCAGACCATCGCGAGGATCTCCTCCTCGCGGGTGCGCGGCGCCACATAACCTTCGCTCGCGCCAGACTGCTCAGGCGTCGGCAGGGCTTTCCTGTCCACCTTGCCGTTGGTCGTGAGAGGCAGCGCCGCGAGCGTCACGAAGGCGGCCGGCACCATGTAGTCCGGCAGCCGCTCACGCAGCGACTGGCGCAGCTCGGCGGCCGACATGCCGCCGACCACATAGGCGACCAGACGCCGGTCACCAGGCCTGTCCTCGCGCACCAGAACGACCGCTTGGCGGACTCCGGCCAGCGCCGACAACGCGGCCTCGATCTCTCCGATCTCGATACGGAAGCCGCGGATCTTCACCTGGTGATCGAGCCGTCCGAGGTACTCCACGTCGCCGCTGGGTAGATAGCGCCCCAGGTCGCCCGACCGGTAGAGCCGCTCTCCCGGCCGTTCGCCGGAGGGGTCCGGAACGAAGCGTTCGGCGGTCAGCTCGGGCCGGCCCAGGTAGCCGCGGGCCAGCCCTGCCCCACCCACCACCAGCTCACCCGGTACGCCGATGGGAACCGGCCTCAGGCTCCGGTCCATGACAGCCAGCGACAGGTCGGGGATGGGCACGCCGATGAGGCTGCGGTGCTCGCCCCGGGCGCTGGCTGCAGACAGCGCGGATAGCGGCCGGTAGGTGACATGCACCGTCGTCTCGGTGATGCCGTACATGTTGACCAGCCGCGGCTGCGTGTCGCCATGGCGCTCGAACCACGGCTCCAGGCTGGCCGGGTCGAGCGCCTCGCCACCGAAGATCACCAACCTCAGCGACGTCTCTGCTGTATGGCGCTGCTCGTCCACCCGCGCGAGCTGGGCGAACGCCGAAGGGGTCTGGTTGAGCACCGTGACCCGCTCGCTGTCCAGAAGGTCCAGGAACAGCTCGGGCGAGCGGCTCACCTCCCAGGGCACGATCACCAGCCGGCCGCCGTAGAGCAGGGCTCCCCAGATCTCCCAGACCGAGAAGTCGAAGGTGTAGGAGTGGAACAGCGTCCACACGTCGCGCTCGCCGAAACCGAACCATGCCGCGGTGCCGTCGAACAGCCGTGTGACGTTGCCGTGGGGGATCAGAGTCCCCTTGGGCCGGCCGGTGGAACCCGAGGTGTAGATCACGTAAGCCAGGCTCGACGCATCCGCCATGGGCTCGAGATCACCGGCAGGGAGCGTGTCCGCCAGCGCGAGCTCCTCGGCCCCCACCACGGTCTGGATACCCGCGTCCTCCAGCACGAAGGCCAGCCGCTCGCGCGGGGAATCGGGATCGATCGGCACATAGGCGGCTCCGGCCTCGAGTACGCCCAGGATTCCCACCACCAGGTCGACGGAGCGGTCCAGGCGCAGACCGACGCGGCTCTCGAGGCCCACGCCCTGCCGACGCAACCAGTGGGCCAGTTGATTGGACCGCCGGTGCAGCTCGCCGTAACTCAGGGTCACGTCACCACAGGTGAGCGCCGCGGCATCGGGAGCCAGCCGCGCGCGGGTCGCGAAACGCTCATGGAGCGTGGAGGCCGCGGCGAGCTCCTGCCGGACCGCTCCCCACTCCAGGAGCTGCTGCCGCTCCGCCCCGGTGAGCAGCGGCAGCGACTCGATCGGCCGCTCCGCTTCGGCCATACCGGTGAGCAGCGTGGCGAGGTGCTGGAGCAGACGTGGCACCGCATCCCCGTCCACGCGGGCGCGGTCGGTCGCGAGGTGCAGGGAGACTTGGTCCGCCGCCGTGAGGGTCAGGGTGACGGGATAGTTGGTGCTCTCGAAGCTGCGCAGGTCACGCAGCCGCAGGCCACCGCCGTCTCCCCCCTTGTCGATATCGGGGTAGTTCTCGAATACGTAGAGCGTCTCGAACAGCGGCGAGCCGGCGGGCACGTCGCTCCATTTCTGGATCTGGGCCAGCGGGGTGTGCTCGAAGTCCTGTCGCGCGAGCTGGTGCTCCTGCAGGCGTCGCAGCCAGGGAGCCAACAGCCCGGCCCCATCCACCCGCACCCGCACCGGCAGGGTGTTGACGAACATGCCGACCATGGTCTCGACGCCGGGCAGAGCGGCCGGACGGCCGGAGACCACACCGCCGAAGACCACGTCCTCGTCGCCGCTGTAGCGGCTGACCAACACGGCCCAGGCGCCGAGGGTGACGGTCTGCAGGGTCAGCTTGTGCCGCGCCGCCAGCGCCTGCAGCTCTGCCGTCACCTCGCGGGAGAGCCGGATTCCATGCTCGGCGTAGCCCGCGGCTCTCTCCGCCGGGTGCTCCGCACCGACGATGCCGAGAGAGTTGGGGGTCGAGAATCCCGCGAGCTCCCCGCGCCAGAACGGCTCCGCCTTCGCCGCATCCTGCTTCTGCTGCCAGACGACGTAGTCGCTGAACGGCCGCGCCGGCGGCAGAGCCGGCTCCCGTCCCTCCCGCAGGGCAGCGTAGACGGCCGCGAGCTCCTGCACCAGGAGAGGGAGCGACCAGCCGTCCAGCAGCAGGTGGTGGGACGTCCAGATGAACCGGATCTCACCGCCGAGACGGATCAGGGCGAAGCGCATCAGCGGCGCGCTGTCCAGAGGCAGAGGCGTGTGCCGCTCACGAAGCCGCAGCTCTTCGAGGCGCGGCTCCCGCTGCTCCGCGGAGAGGCCGCTCCAGTCCAGCTCCTGCCAGGGTAGGGAGATCCGCTTGCGGACGACCTGCCGGGACTCGTAGAGGCCTTCCCAGAGAAAGGCCGTGCGCAGCACTCCGTGACGCTCGACGAGCCTCTCCCAGGCCTGCCGGAACAGCCCCCGGTCGAGGTTCGCCGGCAGGGCGCAGGTGACCTGGGTGACATACACCCCGGACTCGGGCGACATCAGGCTGTGGAACAGCATGCCGCTCTGGAGCGGCGTGAGGGGGTAGATGTCCTCGACGTCCTTCAGATCCGATAGAAGCGATACCAGCCTCTGGAAGCCCTGCGCGCCGAGCCTGGCCTTGGGGAAGTCGGACGGCGTGAAGACCTCTTCGCTATCCGGGCCGTGCTGGATCAGCTGCCGCAGCGCGCCCGCATAGCCCGCGGCCAGCCGCTCCACGGTTTCCCGGAGATGCGTCCGTGAGCCGTAGGTCAAAGTGATCCGGAGCCGGCCATCGGTCACGATGCCACCGATCTCCAGCGCGTGAGTGCGGTGGGCGCGCGGGCTCTGCACCGGGCCGGTGGCGGCCGTGGACGCCCGGAAAAGTGACAGCTCCCCGGCGGTGGCGTCGGCCTGGCCCAGATAGTTGAAGCTGATCTCGGCCGCCGGAGCCCATTCCAGGAGGCCGGCCGCCTGCAACAGGCCATAGCCGATGCCGCGCCCGGGCACGGCGCGCAACTGCTCCTTGGCGCTCACCAGGGCCTCGCCGGGACCGGCGTCGCCCGCCTCGAGAACCACCGGGTAGACGGAGGTGAACCAGCCCACGGTGCGCGAGACGTCGAGGTCGTCGACGCCGTCGAACAACGGCTCGCGGCCGTGCCCTTCCAGATCCACTCGCATACAGGGCGAACCGGTCCAGCCCGCCAGGGCACGGACCAGGGCGCTGAGCAGCGCGTCGTCGATGCGGCTGTGGTAGACCGACGGCACGGTCTGGAGCAGGTCCGTGGTCTCTTCGGCGCTCAGCTCGAAAGAGACCGTGGCCTCGTCACCGATCAGATTTCCGGCCGCTGCTTCATCGGAGGGGAAATCCACCGGCAGGCGGGGCACGGCGACCCGGATGGTCTCGCGCCAGTGCTCCAGCTCACTGGCCAGCGTCTCGGCATGCCCGTTCAGTCGGCGAGCCCACTCCTGGAACGAGGTGGTCTTCGGCGGCAACGTGACCTGGCGATACGCCGACTCCAGGTCTTCGAGCAGCACGCGCCAGGAGATCCCGTCCACCACCAGGTGATGGGTGACCCAGAGCAGCCGCGAAGGCTGGCCTCCGGCCTCGAACAGGCAGAGGCGCGTGAGCGGTCCGCTCGCCAGGTCGAAGCCTGCCTGCAGCGCCGCGGCCGCCCGCTCGAAAGCCTCGTCCCGGCTCGTCGCCGGCAGGCCCGAGAGGTCGACCTGGTGGAAGGGCGCTGTCGTCGCGGCGGGCTCGGCCGGCGCATTCTCCTGTCTCTCACCATCGAACCGCATGCGCAGTGCGTCATGGTGCTCCACGATGACAGCCATGGCGCGGTCCAGGGCGGCCGGGGCGAGCGGCTCGCGCGCCTCCAGCAGGAGGGCCTGGTTGAAGTGGTGCGGGTCCGCGAAATCCTGCTCGAAGAACCAGCGCTGGATCGGCGTGAGCGGCACCTCGCCCGTCACCGCCCCCTGCTCGGCACCGAGGCCATCGGTGGCATCCGTGTGCGTGACGTGGCGGGCGAGACCGGCCACGGTCTGGTGCTCGAAGATCTGCCGCACGGTGAAGCTCAGGCCGGCCTGGCGTGCCCGCGCCACGATCTGGACGGAGAGGATCGAATCGCCGCCCAGCTCGAAGAAGTTGTCGTTCACTCCCACCCGCGGCAGGCGCAGCACCTGCGCCCAGACCGCCGCCAGGATCTCCTCCTCGCGGGTACGCGGCGCCACGTAACCCTCACAGGCGCCTGCCGGTTCCGGAGCCGGCAGGGCCTTGCGGTCCACCTTGTCGTTGGCGGTGAGGGGTAACGCCGCGAGCTTCACGAAGGCGGACGGCACCATGTAGTCCGGCAGCCGCTCGCCCAAAGACCGTCGAAGCTCCTCCACCGCGAAGTCGCCGGCCACATAGGCCACCAACCGCGACTCGCGCAGCACCACCACCGCCTCGCGGACTCCGGGCAGGGCGGCGAGCGCCGCCTCGATCTCTCCGAGCTCGATGCGGAAGCCGCGCACCTTGACCTGATGATCCAGGCGGCCCAAGAAATCGAGGGAGCCGTCGGGCAGCCAGCAGACGAGATCGCCTGTGCGGTACAGCCTGTCGCCGGGCCGGCCGCCGAACGGATCGGGCACGAAACGCTCGGCGGTCAGACCGGGCCGGCGCAGGTAACCGCGCGACACACCCGTCCCTCCCACCAGCAGCTCGCCCGTCACGCCGACCGGCACCGGCCGCAGCTCCGCGTCCACGACATACAGCCGGCTGTTGGCGATCGGCCGGCCGATCGGCACGCGGTGCGGCTCCTGTCCGGGCTCGCAGACCCAGCGCGTCGTATCGATCGTGACCTCGGTCGGCCCGTACGTGTTGTCCAGGGGAACGGGCAGACGCGCCAGCGCCCGGTCGCGCAGCTCGGGGGTGAGCGTCTCGCCACCCGCGATGATCTGGCGCAACGAGACGCACTGCTCCACGCCCTCCTCGGCGAGGAAGGCAGACAGCATGGAGGGGACGAAGTCGATAAAAGTGATCTGATGCTCGCGGATGGCGCGCGCCAGGTACGTAGCGTCGCCCTGGCTTCCCGGGTCGGCCAGGACCAGCCGCGCTCCGGAAATCAGAGGAGCGAAGCACTCCCAGACTGAAACATCGAAACCGAGCGAGGCCTTCTGGAGGAAAGCGTCTTGCTCATCGATTCCGTAGGCCTGCTTCGCCCAGCGCAGCCGATTGCAGATCCCGCGGTGCGTCAGCATCACACCCTTCGGCTGACCGGTCGAGCCCGAGGTGTAGATGACGTAGGCCAGGTTGCCGGCGGTCACGCCGGAATGCAGCGGCTGGCCCATGTCTTCCCCGGCGTCCCAGCGCGCCTCATCCAAAAGGACCAGTGAGAGGCCCTCCGCCGGCACCCGATCGCGGAGAGACTCCTGAGCCAGCAGCACCCGGGCGTCCGCGTCGTCGATCAGGAAGGCCAGCCGCTCCGCGGGATAGGCGGGATCGAGCGGCAGCCAGGCGCCGCCGGCTTCGAGGATGGCGAGCATGCCCACGGCCATGGCGGGCGAGCGCTCGGTGTAGAGGCCGACGATCGAATCCGGGCCGACGCCCAGACCCCTGAGGTGGAGCGCCAGACGGCGCGCGCTGCCGATCAGGCGGCGATAGGTCCAGCGCTCGGCTCCCATCTCGACGGCCACGGCCGACGGCGTCCGCGCCGCCTGCGCCGCCACTTCTAGGTGGAGACAACTCTCCTTCGCGAAGACCTCGGCGCGCGTGTCGTTCCACTCACGCAGGATCTGGGCGCTCTCGGCCTCGCTCGCGAGGGGCAGATCGAAAACCGGCTTGTCCGGCTCGGCGGCCGCCGCGGCGAGCAGCCGTTCGAAATGACCGGTGAGACGGTCGATGGTCGCGGCGTCGAACAGATCGGCGGCATGCTCCATCGTGCCGCCGAGCCCGCCGTCCCTCTCCTCGAGGGCGAGGGTGAGATCGAACTTCGCCGTTGCCACCGTATCGCCGGCGGGACGCAGACTCACACCCTGGAGGTCGAGGTTCCCGATGGGGACGTTCTGCAGCTCGAACATCACCTGGAACAGTGGCGTCTGGGCGAGGCTCCTCTCCGGCGCGAGCTCGTCGACCAGCTTTTCGAACGGCACGTCCTGGTGCAGGTAGGCGGCCAGCGCGGTCTCGCGCACCCGCCCGAGCAACTCGCGGAACGTGGGCGCGCCCGCCCTGCCCCCAGGCAGGTTTCCAGTCAAATCTCCGCGCAGGACCAGGGTGTTGACGAACAATCCGATCAATCCCTCGGTCTCGACCCGGTTGCGGCCGGCGACCGGGGTGCCGACCGCGAGATCGTCCTGGCCGCTGTAGCGGGCGAGCAGGGTCTGGAAGGCGGCGAGCAGCGCCATGAAGAGCGTCACCCCTTCGCGCCGGCCCAGGGCTTCGACCTGCCGGGTGAGCGCGGCGGGCAGCCGCACCGGCCGGGTGGCACCCCGGTGACTCAGGACCGCGGGCCGCGGGCGGTCGGTGGGCAGCTCGAGGAGCGCCGGCAGCCCGGCGAGCTGTTGGCGCCAGAAATCGATCTCGTTTTCCAGAACCTCGCCGCGCAGCCAGGAGCGCTGCCACACCGCGTAGTCCGCGTACTGCACCGGCAGCTCCGGCAAAGGTGACGGCCTCCCCTCGGCCAACGCCGGATAGAGCGCCGCGATCTCACGGACCAGGATCCCCATGGACCAGCCGTCGCTGACGATGTGATGCAGGGTCAGCAGGACGACATGATCCATCTCGCCGAGACGCAACAGGGAGCCGCGCAGAAGCGGGCCGCCGGTGAGATCGAAGGGGCGGGCGGCCTCCTCGCCGGTCAGGCTGACGGCCAGCGTCTCGCGCTCGCTATCCGGCAGGGCCGACAGGTCCACGACCGGCAGCAGGAAGGGTCCGGCCGGTTGGATCACCTGGACCGGCGAGCCCTCCGGCGCGGCGAAGACCGTGCGCAACGCCTCGTGCCGGCGCACGATCTCCTCGAGACAGCGGGCCAGCACCGCGCCGTCCAGCGGCCCTTCGGCTCTCAGCGCCCCGGGCATGTTGTAGAGCGGGCTGCCCGGCTCGAGCTGATCGATGAACCAGAGCCGCTGCTGCGCGAACGACAGGGGCAGGTCCCCCTCGCGCGGCACCGCGAGGAGAGGCGGTGCGGACGCCGCCGTGCCCCGCGCCGCTTCGACCCGGCCGGCGAAGTCCGCCAGCCGCGGGGCGGCGAAGAGGTCACGCAACGGCACTTCGACGCCCAACGTGCCGCGCAGGCGCGATATCACCCGGGTCGCCAGCAGCGAGTGCCCGCCCAGCTCGAAAAAGTGATCGGTTGCTCCCGCCCTCTCCAGCCCGAGCACCTCGGCCCAGATACCGGCGAGGATCTCTTCCATCGCCGTGCGCGGCGCCACGAAGCTCTCTTCGGCGCGGCCCCATTCCGGTGCCGCACCCCCATCCAACAGCGCCTTGCGGTCCACCTTGCCGTTAGGAGTGAGAGGCAGCGCCGGGAGCATCACCAGGGCGGACGGCACCATGTACTCCGGCAGCCGCTCGCGCAGCCCCTGGAGTAGCGCCTCCTTCTCTTCGGTACCCACTACATAGGCGACCAGACGCCGGTCGCCGGACGGGCTGTTGCTCGCGACGACGACCGCCTGACGGACTCCGGGCAGCGCGGCCAGCACCGTCTCGATCTCTCCGAGCTCGATGCGGAAGCCCCGCACCTTCACCTGATGATCGATCCGCCCCAGCACCTCCATCCGCCCGCCGGTCAGGTGGCGGGCCAGGTCGCCCGTCCTGTAAAGGCGTTCTCCCGGCTCCGCCGCCAGCGGGTTCGGCAGGAAGCGATCGGCCGTCAGGTCCGGCCGGCCCAGATAGCCCCGCGCCAGACCCGCGCCGCCGATCCACAGCTCGCCGGTCGCGCCGAGAGGCACGGGCTGGAGATGGCCGTCGAGCAGGTGGATCCGGGTGGCGGCGATGGGCCGGCCGATCGAGACCGGACCGGTCTCCCCGGCCCGGACGCGCGCCGCCGCCGACCAG
>DASPJI010000265.1:0-8036 GCA_035628695.1 Thermoanaerobaculia bacterium
CCCCGGCGGCCCCGGCGGCCCCGGCGGTGAGCGGGGCCATGATGTATATGGACCTCTACAGCTATGACGAGTGCCAGCTCACCCCCACCATCACCACCTCCCACTCCATCGAGATCGGCCCCGGCGAGCTCGACATCCATCCGGCGGCCCGGTGGGCCCGGCTCCAGAAGAACCTGGTCCTCTATGACTATGTGACAGGTGTCTCCACACCGGCCACGATCGATTTCACCTGGACCGCCACGGGTGAGCCCACCCGCTCCACCTATCGCCAGTCGCGCGTCTCACCCTACAGCCGGTTCACCGCGCACTACACCGGGGTCACGCGGGATGCCCAGTTGGCGGGCACGATCAGCAGCGGCGCCGTCAACCTGATCGCGCAGACGTCCGACGGGTGGGGGTCGATCTCTCACAGCACCACGGGCTCGATGACCCGCTACTATCAATAGCCGCCCTCACCGAGAGGAAATCGATCATGAAAAGAATCGTTTTCATCGCGCTTGCCGTATCGTCGGTCCTGCTCCTGTCCACGGTCGCGCAGGCCGCGCCACCGACCAAGTACCGCATCCAGGACGAAGCGGTCAACGCGGAGCTCTACTATTACGATCCGGCGGCCTGTGTCGTGACCGAAGTCCACGTCGGTGCCCACGAGACCGTCGAGCAGCAGGTCGGAGGCCCGGTGCACCAGCGTTGGCTGTCGGTAGACCTCTACACCTTCAACGATTGCACCTTCAGCAGCAGCTTCGCAGAGGGCTATGTCCAGCTCAACAGCGGCGAGCTCGAGGTCCTGGGCAGCGCGAAGAGCGCGAGGCTCCAGAAGAGCCTGGTCCTTCAGAACAACTACACCGGTGACGCGGTCCCCGTGACGCTCGATCTGACCTGGACCGCCTTCGGCGAGCCTTACCGCAACTCCTATCACCAGGCGAACCACTCCCAGTTCGTCCGCACCTCCTGGAACTACACCGGCGTCGCGCGGGACGCCGAGGTGACGGGCAGCGTCACCTCCGGCACCACGCACCTGCTCCCGCAGTCGTCGATCCATGGGGGAACGATCTCCACCTCCAACAGCGGCGCGGTGCTCCACTAGTCATCGGCCGATGCGGTCATAGGCGACGGCCCGGCTCCGCGCGGAGCCGGGCCGTCGTCATCAGATCCGGAGCTAACTCGGACCCTTGGGCCGGCCTTTGGTGGCGTGAAAAGCGAGGCGCCGGGGGAGGAGGACGTAGTCGTCGTAGCGATGCGAGTATTTGTAGGCGAAGTCGAACTGGCGGAGATCCCTTTCGATCTGGGAGCGCCAGTGCATGTAAAGGCGGTGCGTCTCATTGGAGCGGCGATAGAGCTCGCCGATCTGACGGAACAGAGTGATGTGGCGGTCGACGGTGCGGGCGTTCCGGTCCTCGTGGGTGGTGACGTGCGCCGCCCAATCCTCGCCCTCGCTCCATTTGTCGTAGGTGACGTTCTTGACCGTGGCCTGGACGAGGATGTCGAAGAGCAGCACCCCGCCCTTCCGCAGGGCTTGGGCAATCTTGAAAAATTGAGTGGAGAGCCGCGGATGCTGCTCGGCCACCGGAGGGATGTAGTTGAAGACCTCGCCGATGGCGATCACCGCGTCACAGGAGGGCAGATCGACCTCGTAGAGCGAGCCGGTGATGAAGCGAGCCTGGGGGGCATTTTTGCGCGCCAGCTTGATCATCTCCGGCGAGAGGTCGACGCCGAGGACATCGTAACCGGCGCGCGTCAGCTCGTGAGCCAGGATGCCGCTGCCGCAGCCGAGATCGACGACCAGGCCGCCGGGGACTCCGCTCGCCCGCAGCAGGCGGATCAGGTTGGGAGCGACCTGACGTGCGAAGTCGCCGTGGCCGGCGTGATGAAGGTAGGCCAGGTCGTGACCGTAGTAGAAGGTCTGGCTCATGTGCGGGTCTGCGGCCCCTTCGCCGCAAGGTCTCCTATGGGTCGAGAGGATCGCCGCCGAGCCCTCAGGACGGAGCGCAGGAGTCGCACCCAGGGGGACCAGTGACGCGCCCGCGGCTTTCCGCCCGTGGCGGTCTCGGCCTGATCGAGGCAGTCCTCGAGCAGTGCGTCGTGGAGCCACCGGAACACCAGCGGCCAGGTGCGCACGGCCGGCCCCACCGTCTCCATCTCCAGCACGTGCCGGAGCCGGGTGCGTCCGGGCGCGATCTCCTGGACCACGAAGGCGTGGAACCCCAGGAACCCCTCGGGGCCGGTGAAGTGGAACTGGACGCGCCGCCCCGGCTCGTAGGCCTCCACGAAGTAGCGGATGGGGCCATGCCCGCCCGTCGCCTCCACCTGCAGCGGCCGGTCGAAGCGCATCGCCGGCCAGTGCCGGGACGGCCACAGGACGTCGGCCGGAGAGGACAGCGAGTCGATCAGCCGCCCCACCTCCGCGGGGGTGGCGTCGAGGTCACGCTCGTGGATGTTGAGGACACGCATAGGGGCTCGGCCGACATTGTAGCCGACCTCTCCCAGGGGTTTCCTCCGGTTCTCGTATAACTACTGGAGGCCTGCACGACGAATCTTCCTTGCCCCCGGTGGATGGCCGGCCATTTCAAAACCATGAGCGGCATCGATCCGGTCACCATCAACCAGTACTGGATGACCGAGCGCAGCATGCCGGAGTACGAGGAGCCGGCCTACCAGTGGGCTACGGGGCGCGGGCTGGTGACGCGTCCGGTGGTCTTCCGCGATGCCGCAGGAGCCTTCTGGAAGCCGAAGGCCGGGTTCGATCTGGTGGTCTTCCACCCCCGGAGCCAGTATGAGAACGGCCGGCCGGCCTGGCTCCGCCTCGGCGGACTCCGCTCACCCTATCTCCTGCCCATGTGGATTTGCGGCCCAGCGAAGCGGTGCCTGGTCCATGCCCGCCTCGCCGCGGAGGGAAAAGACGCCATTCCGGTGGACCAGGTGCTGGTCTCGGCCGGCAAGCCGGCTCCCGCGCTCATGCTCCCGAAGGGAGACTTCGTGGTCCGTGTCGAAGGCGCGGATGGT
Source organism: Thermoanaerobaculia bacterium (assembly GCA_035628695.1). GTDB lineage: Bacteria > Acidobacteriota > Thermoanaerobaculia > Multivoradales > UBA5704 > DASPJI01. The sequence goes on from DASPJI010000265.1 coordinate 3,001, forward strand.
GCGCTGATCGATCGGATGCCAGTGCGGATGCCGTAGCCCGCGACACGGGCCGGCTTCACCGTTTCATGTCCGGGCAGACGAACGGGACGCTCGCCGGCCGGTACCGCTCCTCCCGGGTCGTCCCGTCCACCAGATGGAGACGCAGGGCCAGCTCCTCGCCGCTGCTCTCCACATCCGCCCGGATCTCCTGGCTATCCTCCTCCCACACCAGCTCATGGTCGGAGGCCATCCGCCACCTCGCCAGGCGATAGGTTTCCCAACAGGAGTCCATGACCAGGGTCCCGTCGGCGAGGAAGATCCGCATCACGCCCGGCAGGTCCGGGGAGGTGGTGCTCACCCAGACCTTGCCGGCGAAGGGCGGTCCGGCGGGCGGCGCCTCCTGGACGGCGGCGGCCGGCTCGGGAGCGGGCGGGGCCGGCCGGGCGGCCTGCTCGGTCTCAGCCTGGCAGCCGCCGAGGGCCAGGAGAACGATCAACAGGAACGATCTCTTCCTATCCATCACTTATCTCCGGGTCTCCGCCTTGGGTCCGGGCGCCGGCTCCAGCACCAGCCGCTGCTTGGCGGCCTTCTCGATCGCCTCGCGGGTGTAGAGGAGCGGGAAGTAGCGGCCCTCGGCCCAGAGGGGGAGGAGGTCGCCGTAGTGCGGGCTGCCGGGCTGGCCCGACTGCCCCGGGACACTGGTGGCTGTCGAGCGGTCCCAGTCGGCGACGTCGATCACTTCACGGAAGGAGGCGCCGTGGCTCTGCAGGAGACCGCCGCCGCCGGTGGCGTTCACCGTGCTGCCATTGCCGCCGCGCTCCGGCGACGGCAGGTCGAAGAGGGAGCGCCGGACATCGTCCGTGGACAGCACGTGCCGGAAGGGCGCCTTGTGGATCGCACCCCAGCGCCACTTCGCCGGGTCTGCGCCCAGCTTCTCGCGCACCTCCGCGACCGCCTCCCGCAGGCTCGAGACCAGGGCCGCGTCCCGGCCCGCCGCCGGGTCGTCCCCGAACCAGCGGGGCGTGGGCTTCTGGAGCACCGCCAGCGCCACGTCCGGCGGGAGGCGGCCTTCCAGGAGCTTCCAGCCCCCCTCCGGCACCCGCGGCTTGAAAACGGCGGGCGTCAGCTTCAGCCGCCAGAGCCCGTAGAGCGCCGCCGGCGCCGAGTCCTTCCCCAGCACGCAGTCCCAGCGCGCGAGCATGCCGACGAACGGACGCAGATCCTCCTCCACGTTCCGGGCCTTCTCCAGCAGATCGATGGCCACGCAGGCGTCATGCGACAGCTCGTCATGCTGGAGACGCTCGAAGTCGGCGACGGTGAATTTGCGGCCGGGCACGCCCAGGACCTCGTTGATCCGCCCGATCCGGTCGAGCGGCGCCCAGTCGTAGCCCAGCTCGTGGGGATAGCCCGGCGGCAGGATGTTGTGGTTGGCCGTCGCCAGGAAGTGGCTCGGCGGGTTGAACGCGCCGGGCAGCTCCGAGGCTGGCAGGAACCCCTGCCACTCATAGCGCCCCACTGACCCAGGACGGTCGCCCGGCACCGGCAGGAGGCCGTTCCAGCCGCGGCGCACAGGCGCGAGCCCCGCCACCCGCCAGCCGATGTTGCCGTCGACGTCGGCATAGACCAGGTTCTCGGACGGCACCTTCCAGCGCTCCAGCGCCTTGACGAACTCCGGCCAGGTGCGCGCCCGGTTGAGGGAGAGCGACGCCAGATAGCCCGCCGTCCCCGGCTCGCTGCCCACCCAGCGCAGAGCCCAGGCGCGGCGGCGCTCCCGGTCCTCGTGGATCACCGGTCCGTGGACGGTGAACTTGAGCTCCACCTCCCGCGGCTTCTCCCCTTTCACGCGGATCACCTCGCGCTCGATCCGCATCGGCTCCCAGCGTCCCTGGTGCAGGTAGCGGTTCGGGTCCTCGGGGTGGGTCTCCTCGGCATAGAGGTCCTGCTGGTCGATGCCGACGACGGTGAAGCCGAAGGCGACGCGGTCGTTGTGGCCGGCGGCCACCCCGGGGAGGGCCGGCTCGCCCGCGCCGATGACGTTCCAGCCCGGGCCCACCAGGTGAGTCATGTAGCGCAGGCTGGGCAGCGCGATGGTGCGGTGCGGGTCGTTCGCCAGCAGCGGCTTGCCGGTGGCGGAGAGGGTGCCGTCCACCACCCAGTTGTTGCTGCCGTCCCGCTCCTCGGTGAAAGAGAGCGGCGCGCCCGCGGCATGCATCAGGGTAAGGACCTTGGCGTCGACGTCGGCGAGGTCGAGCCCCTCCGGGATTTGGAGCTCGCGGAAGGGTTCGGAGGGCAGCACCGCGTCGACGAACGCGGTGCCCATCTGCCTCGCCAGCTCGGCCCGTCCTATCTCCGCCCCGGCGTTGCCGGTCACTCCAAGGGCCGCCAGTCGGTTCAGGCAGACCTCCGGCGTCCATGGCTCCGGGCGGATGCCGGTGAGTTGGAACTCGATCGGCAGCCGGTCGCCGCTCGAGTCGATGAACGCGTTGATGCCGCGGACGAACGCTTGGAGGATGGACTTGGCGTCCGGGGCATAGCTCGCGTACTCGGCTTCCATGTCTCCCCGGTAGCGCACGAGGCGGGCGAAGCGGTCGCGGTCCACCGCGCGGGGGCCCAGGACCTCGGCGAGCTTCCCCTCGCCGCTCCGCCGCCACATGTCCATCTGCCAGAGCCGGTCCTGGGCGGCCACGAAACCCTGGGCGAAGAAGAGGTCGTCCTGCGTCTCGGCGAAGATGTGGGGCACGCCCCAGGGGTCGCGCAGCACGGTCACCGGCTTCTGGAGGCCGGGGAGCCGGATGCGGCCGGAGGTCCGCGCCAGGACAGCCTTGGCCCGGGTGGCCAGCTCCGCCGCCGGGTCCGGCCGCGCCGGGACCGGGGCGGGGTGCTGGAAAAGGAGGACGAGGAGCAGGACTGCGAGCAGGACAGGCAAGGGGGTCCGCTTCATGGAGCGGGATTATCCAACGGTTACCCCCCGATCCGGACGCGGGGGCCGATCCGGGCTCCGGCCTCCACCCGGGCGCCGGACGCGATCCGAGCCCGCCGCCCGACCAGGGTGATCTCCACGGCCCCCTCGCCCGCGCCGCCCACCACCGCCCCATCCCCCACCCGGACGTCCGCGTCCACGATGGAGCGGTGGACCCTGGCGCCGGACCGCACGACGGTGTCATCCAAGAGGATGGAGTCCCGGATCTCGGCGTCCTTCTCCACTACGACGCCCGGCCCGAGCACCGAGCGGACCACCCGCCCCTCCACCCGGGCACCGGGTGAGACCAGGCTGTCGTCGATGCGTGCCGCCTCCAGGATACGGGCAGGGAGGCGCTGGTGCCCGACGGTGAGGATCGGCCAGTCCGGATCGTCCAGGGCCAGAGCCGGCTCCGGGTCGAGGAGGTCCATGTGAGCCTGGAAGTAGCTCTCCACGGTCCCTACGTCCTTCCAGTAGCCATCGAGCCGGTGCTCCCAGGCGCACCCCTCCTCGACGAGCTGGGGAATCAGCTCATGGCCGAAGTCCTTCAAGGGGGCCTCGCCGTCCTCTGCTTCGGAGGCGATCTGGTCCAGGGTGTCCAGGAGCTTGCGGGTGCGGTAGACGAAGACCTCGGCGGTGACGATGTCGCTCTCCGGCTCGTCGGGCTTGTAGGCGAAGCCGGTGACCCGGCCGTCGCTGTCGGTCTCCACGACTCCGAAGCGGCCCGCCTCCTCTCGGGGGACGCGGGTGGTCACCATCGTGACGCCGGCCTCGTGCTCGCGATGGGTGCGGATCACCTCCCGAAAGTCGAGCTTATAGATATGGTCGGCGGAGAGGACCAGCAGGAGCTCGGGGTCGAGCTCGCGCAGGAAGCCACGATGCCGGTAAATGGCGTCGGCATTGCCCGCGGAGAAACCGCCGTCGCCGTCGCGCGACCGCTGCTGATAAGGGGGCAGCACCTGGAGGCCGCCGCGGGTGCGGTCGAGGTCCCAGGGACGGCCGTTGGACAGGTGCTCGTTCAGGGAGTGCGGCTCGTATTGCTCCACCACCCATACGTCAGGGATGCGGCTGTGGACGCAGTGGCTCAGGGAGAAGTCGATGAGCCGGTAGACTCCGGCGAACGGCAGGGCGGGCTTGGCCCGCTCCTCGGTCAGCACCTCCAGCCTCCCTCCCTGGCCGCCGGCGAGGATCAGGGCCAGCACCTCGTGTCGCGGCATCGTCGTCCTCCTCTTCTCCGCCGCGGCGCGCGGCGGGTCCCCTCCACGACCGCAAGGACCGGGCCAGGAACTCCTGCCATAGACTACGCATCCCATGTCCGCCCTCGTGCGCGAGCTCCAGCAGGCGATCCGCCGGATGGCCCGAAGCCCGGCCCTGGCGATGGCCGCCATCCTTTGCACGGCTCTCGGCGTCGGCGTGGTGAGCGCCGGGTGGATCGCGGTGGACGCGGTGCTCCTCCGCCCCCTTTCCTACGTGGACCCGGACCGTCTCGTCGTCCTCTGGGAACGGGCGCTGGACGGCAGCGCCGAGCGGATCGTGGTCTCCCCCGCCAACTTCGGTGACTGGCGCGAGCGGACCGTTCAGCGGGGACAGCGGGGCAGCTTCGAGCGGCTGGCGGCGTTCAACGTCTGGTTCCCGGGCCTCACCGGCGTCGAGCGTCCCGAGAAGCTCCTCGGGGCCATGGTCTCCGCCGACTTCTTCCCGGTCCTCGGCGCCCGGCCGCTGCTGGGGCGGACGCTCCTCCCCGAGGACGACCGGCCGGGAGCGGCGCCGGTGGTGGTGCTGGGCCACGGGCTCTGGCGGAGCCGCTTCGGTGGCGACCGCGAGGTTCTGGGACGGGCGATCGAGCTGGACGGTGTTCCCCATACGGTGGTCGGGGTGATGCCCGAGGGTTTCCGGCACCCGGAACCGCTCTACCTCGATGAGACGACGGCGCTCTGGAAGCCGCTGGCTCTGGATACTTCAGAGCCGGCGCGAGCCCAACGCTTCCTGCGGGTCGTGGGGAAGCTCCCTCCAGGCGTCCCCCTGTCTCGTGCCCAGGCGGAGATGGATGAGGTCGCCCGCCGGCTGGCGCGGGAGCACCCGGCCGAGAACGAGGGGG
>DASPJI010000266.1:0-2834 GCA_035628695.1 Thermoanaerobaculia bacterium
CCAGACCGGCTGCGGCGCCCTGGTCTACAGCCGGGCCGGCTACGGCGCCTCGGATCCGCTCCCGCCGCCCTGGCCCGCGGAGTTCATGCACCACGAAGCCCTGGTCACTCTGCCGGCGGTGCTGGACGCGCTGGAGATCCGGAGGGCGGTCTTGGTCGGTCACAGCGACGGCGGATCGATCGCGCTGCTCTACGCCGGAGGACTCGCGGCCGGCTCGGACCGGCTCCTCGGCCTCGCTCTCGAAGCCCCACACGTCTTCGTGGAACCCGTGACGGTCGAGAGCATCGCCGCCCTGCCAGCCCGTTATCAGAAAGGATTGCGAGAGAAGCTCCAGCGTCACCATGGAGCGAACACCGATCCGCTCTTCCGGGCCTGGACGGACGTCTGGCTGCGGCCGGAGTTCCGGAGTTGGAACATCACCAAGGTGCTGCCGCGCGTGAGCTGTCCGGTTCAGGTGATCCAGGGCGAGGACGACCCCTATGGCACCGTGGCCCAAGTGGACGCCATCCTGTCAGGGGTGCCATCGCCGGCGGAGACGCTCCTCCTCCCCGGCTGCGGTCATACGCCGCACCGGGATAAGCCGGAGGAGACGCTCCGGGCGATGGCGGGGTTCGTGCGGCGGCTGCTCTCCTGAATCAGTCGAGCGACGGCTCGAGGCCCGGGAAGGGACGCGGATCGTGGCAGCCGCAGCGCGTCTGTCCATTCACCGTGTAGGTGCCGCAGACCTGGTTGCCGGCGCAGAAGACGGTCCAGCAAAACTGGGTACACGCGTCGGGCGGGGCCGCCGGCGCGGTCGCTGGCGCCAGGGTGGCCAGACCGAGAGTCAGGGTCACGAGGAACAGCTTGGCTTTCATGAGCATCTCCTTGTCCGAGAGGAAAAGGCCCTCTCGCTCCTTATGGTGCGCCAGGGGCCAGCCCGCGTGCCCTCTCGTCACTCCCACTTCAGCGCCGGATCCGAGGTCTTCTCCATCCACCCTTTGAGCCGTTTCTTCAGATCTTCCAGCACCGGCCGCGCCTCCGGCTCGGCGATCAGGTTGCTCTTCTCCTCGGGATCGGCCGCGAGATCGTACAGCTCGTCCGGACGGGCCGGGTCCTTCCAGAGAATGAGCTTGTGGCGCGGCGTCCGGACGAGCCGGTGCGCCTGGGCACCGAAGCGTCCCCCCTCGTCCGCCCACTCGGCAAAGGCTTCAGCAGGGCCGGCCTTGGGATCGCGCAGGGCCGGCAGCAGGTTGCGTCCCGACCACGACGCAGGGGCTTCGAGGCCGGCGAGCGCCAGCAGCGTGGGGGGAACGTCGAGCGTCGAGACCGGCAGGTCGGACGGTCCGGCGAGGTCCCGCAGCTTCGGCGACCAGAGGATCATCGGCACGCGGACGGAGCCCTCGTAGGGCACCACCTTCCCGGCCGGGCCCTCCGCGCCGACGCCGCGCTGTCCCATCATGAAACCGTTGTCGCCCAGGAACACCAGGACCGTCGGCCGGTCGAGGCCGCCGCCTTCGAGCGCCTCCATGACCCGGCCTACCTGCTGGTCGAGATAACTGATCGCTTCGTAGTAGCGCCGCCAATCCCCCGTCGGGATGTCTTTCGGAAAGCCCGGCGGCAGGAGCTCGGCGGCCGGTTGGCCGTGGTAGTGCTTCTCGATGTGGGACGGATTCGGCGCGAAAGGATGATGCGGCGCGGTGAACGCCAGCCAGAGGAGGAACGGCCCCTTCTTCGCCTCGCCGCTCTTGAGGAACGCCACCGCGTCGTCGGCGAAGATCGCCTGCGTGTAGCCCTTCACCTTCGACATCTTCCGGTTTTTCCCCTTCGCGAGGTCGGGGTCCTGATAGAGGGCGCCGCCGGTGGGCAGCCACGTCTTCACCCCGGAGAAACCGCTCTGCCAGGGCTCGGCCTCGAGGTGCCACTTGCCCACCAACACCGTGTTGTAGCCGGCCTGCCGGAGGAGGCCCGGAACCGTCGGCAGCTTGCTCAAGGCGTCCGGCCGCATCGGGTTGTTGTGCTGCTGCTCGTGCGAGAGCGCCCCATGCTGGTGGGCCGGCAGGCCGGTCACCAGGGTGGCCCGGCTGGGCAGGCACTGGGAGACGCTGGTGATCGCCTGCCGGAAAAGCACCCCCTGGCCGGCGAGCTTGTCGAGCGCCGGGGTCCGCACGGCGGGATTGCCAGCCGCGCCCAGACCATCCCAGCGGTGGTCATCCGACGTGATGAAAACGATGTTCGGCTGCTCTCCGGCCCCGGCGGCTTCAGTCGGGGCGACCGGAGCGAGGACCAACAGTACGGCCACAATGGAATACCACTTCACTTCGGACCCTCCCATCGACGTGTGGCGTTCAGGGCTCCCTGGCCCCTCTTCTCTTGTATACGGATGGACGGGAGAGAACGGGACGTTCAGCCACTTGTGAGCATCCACCGTGATCGAATCCGCCGCCTCGACGCCGGCCACCAGATGCCGGAACCGTGGCGAGCAGGCGGCGAACAGGCCGAAGGCGCCATCCACGTGGAGCCAGAAGGAGTAACGCTCCTTGAGGCGCCCGATGGCCTCCAGATCGTCGAAGTCCGTAGTGTTGACCGTGCCGGCGTTGGCCACCACAATGACGGGCCGCCCCGCCTCCTCCCGCAGGAGCCCTTCCAGGGCGGCCACGTCGACCGCCTCCCGTCCCGGCAGACTGGGCACCCGCACCAGCGTCCGGCGCCCCATGCCCAGCATGCTCATGGCTTTGAGGATGCTGGAGTGGGCGCTCCCGGAGAGCACCGGAATGGGAGAGAGCCCCGCCGTCCCCTCCTCCGCCACGTCGATCCCGAGGTCCCGCGCCAGCTTCTGCCGCGCGGTGGCGAGCCCC
>DASPJI010000267.1:0-2968 GCA_035628695.1 Thermoanaerobaculia bacterium
CGGTGCGCTCGAGCTCGTGCAGGGCCTTGGTGATCAGCACCGCGCCGGTGCCGCCGAGGGGGTGGCCCAGGGCGATGGCGCCGCCGTTGACGTTCACCCGCTCGGGGTCGATCCCCAGCTCCTTGATCGTCTGCAGGGGCACCACGGCGAAGGCCTCGTTGATCTCCCAGAGGTCGATGTTCCCCGGCTCCATGCCCGCCTTGGCCAGGGCTTTCCGGGAGGCCGGCGCCGGCGCGGTCAGCATGATCACCGGCTCGGAGCCGGCCGTGGCGATGGCCTTGATGCGCGCCCGGGGCTTGGCGCTCCGGGACCGCACGTAGTCCTCGGAGGCGAGGAGCACGGCCGCCGCGCCGTCGACGATGCCGCTGGCGTTGCCGGCGGTGTGGACGTGGCGGATCTCCTGGACCTGCGGATAGACCTGCAGCGCCACCTCGTCATAGGTCTCGCCGTTCGGCCCCAGCGGGCTCGCTCCCAGGCCGGCGAAGGAGGGCTGGAGGGCGGCGAGGCCTTCGGCGCTCGTGTCCGGCCGCGGGTGCTCGTCCTTCTCCAGGAGGACCTTGCCGGTCTCCGGGTCGCGCACCGCGAACAGGCTACGGGCGAAGCGCCCCTCGGCCTGTGCCCGCGCCGCCTTGCGCTGGGATTCCAGGGCGAAGGCGTCGACGTCCTCGCGCGAGAAGCCCTCGAGCGTGGCGATCAGGTCGGCGCTGATCCCCTGCGGCACCTGGAAGTGCTTCTCGCGCAGCCGGACGTTGCCGCCGTCCTGGCCGGCGAGGTCCGAGCCCATGGGCTGGCGTGACATGCTCTCGACGCCGCCCGCGATCACCAGGTCCTGGGCGCCGGACATCACCCCCATGGCCGCGAAGTTGAGCGCCTGGAGGCCCGAGCCGCAGAAGCGGTTGAGCGAGACGCCCGTGACCTCGATGGGCCAGCCGGCCGCGAGGATGGCGTTGCGGGCGACGTTCGATCCCTGCTCGCCGACCTGGGAGACGCAGCCGACGACCACGTCCTCCACCTGCCGGCGGTCGATGCCCGCGCGCTCGGCCAGGCAGTCCAGGGTTTGCGCGAGGAGCTCCTGCGGATGGACGCCCGAGAGCGCCCCCTTGCCCGCCTTGCCGCGGCCGCGCGGCGTGCGGAGTGTGTCGAGGATGTAGGCCTGGGACATGAGAGAAGCCTCCTTACCGGGAAGAGATCAGAGCACGAACGATCGTGCGATTTTTAGATGTCGAGACGGGGAGCGTATTCATGAGAGTCTCGGCGGGGTATCAGGCGCGGGCGGCGGCGAGGAGCCGCTCGAAGGCGAAGCGGGCCCGCTCGCCCGCCTTGGGGTCGCGCAGCAGCCGCTGGGAGTGGTGATAGCCGAGGGCGATGCAGTCCATGTCGAAAGCGAACTGCCCGAGGTCGAGGTCTGGACGGAAATGGCCCGCCTCGACGGCCAGGCGCGCGGCCTTGGTCATGAAGGCGACGCGGTCCTTGTGGGCGGCGGCGAGGACGTCGCGCTGCGGCCCCGGCCGATCGTCGAACTCGACGGCGGCGGTCACCAGGATGCAGCCGCCCGGCATGCAGGGGTCGTTCGCCCAGCCGAGCCAGTTCTCGAAGAAGGCGCGGATGCGCGGCTCGCCCCGCGGCATGGCGAGGGCGGGGCGGACCACCGTCTCGGTGAACCGGTTGACCGCCGCCTGGAGCACCTGGAGCTGGAGCTCGTCCTTGGAGCCGAAGTGGGCGAAGAGCCCGCTCTTCGACAGCCCCAGCTCCGTCGACAGCGTCCCGAGGGTCAGCCCCTCGAAGCCGTCGCGGCTCGCCAGGCGTAGCGCGCTGTCGACGATCCGGTCGCGGGTCTCGGCTCCCTTGCCCATGGCCGCAGTATACGAACGATCGTGCTATTTCGTCAAGGGGGTGGGGCCTGGGTGCCCTCTGTGGTACTGTATCCAGCCGTCCCAAGTCCGGGGCGCACCTCCATGCAAGAGGAATCCGCCAGGTTCAAGCCCGTGCTCGCCGGGACGGGGAGCCATTATCTTTGTCAGCCAGTTTGTCAGCCAGGTCGGGAGGAGCTAGAGAGCGTATGAAGAAGATCGGCATTCTGTTCGGGCAGGAGGACACGTTTCCCTGGGCCTTGATCGAGCGCATCAACTCCAAGGGCGTCGCCGGGATCACCGCGGAGCCGGTGCGGATCGAGAAGCTGATCCAGGGCGAGGACACGGGCTACGCCGTGATCATCGACCGGATCTCGCAGGACATCCCGTTCTACCGGGCCTACCTGAAGAACGCGGCGCTCAACGGCACCGCGGTGGTCAACAACCCCTTCTGGTGGAGCGCCGACGAGAAGTTCTTCAACAACTGCCTGGCCACCAAGATCGGCGTGCCGGTGCCGAAGACCGTCCTGCTGCCGTCCAAGGAGCATCCGCCGGACACCAGCGAGCGCTCGATGCGCAATCTCGCCTATCCGCTGGACTGGCAGGGGATCTTCAACTACGTCGGCTTCCCGGTCTTCTTCAAGCCGTTCGCCGGCGGGGGCTGGAAGAACGTCTACCGGCTGGAGAGCCCGGAGCAGTTCTTCGAGGTCTACAACCAGACCGGCCAGCTCGTGATGATGCTCCAGGAGGAGATCGTCTTCAACGAGTACTTCCGGTGCTACTGTGTCGACGGCCGCGACGTCCGGATCATGTCGTACGACCCGCGGCAGCCGTTCCACATGCGTTATGTGAGGAACGGCCCGCCGGTGGCGCAGAAGCTGCTGGACGAGGTGCACGAGGGGGTGCTGAAGCTCAACCGGGCGCTCGGGTACGACTTCAACACCGTGGAGATGGCGGTGCGCGACGGCATCCCGTACGCGATCGACTTCTGCAACCCGGCGCCGGACTGCGACGTGCACTCGGTGGGCGAGGACAACTTCGAGTGGGTCGTCGAGACGGTGACGAAGATGGTGATCCGCAAAGCCCAGGCTTATGAGCCGGGCAAGAACAACCTGACC
>DASPJI010000268.1:0-16978 GCA_035628695.1 Thermoanaerobaculia bacterium
GTGTCGCTCGACATCAGCGAGCGCAAGCGGTTCGAGGCCCAGCTCAGCCATCTCGCCAACCACGACGCCCTGACCGGCCTGTACAACCGCCACCGCTTCGAGGAGGAGCTCAAGCTCCAGCTCTCCCAGGCGCACCGCTACCTGGTGCACGGCGCCCTGCTCTGGTGCGACCTCGACCAGTTCAAGGACATCAACGACAGCCTCGGCCACCGGGCGGGCGACGAGCTGCTGATCAAGGTCGCCACCTCGCTGCGCGAGCAGGTGCGCGACACCGACATCCTCGCCCGGCCGGGCGGCGACGAGTTCGCGGTCCTGCTGCCGTTCACCAGCCGCGACGAGGCGCAGCAGATCGCCACCCGGCTGCTCGACGGCATCCGCCGCAACCCGCTGATCGTCGGCGGCAAGCCGGTCCGCACCACGGCCAGCATCGGCATCGTGCTCTATCCCGAGCACGGCGCCACCACCGAGGAGCTGCTCGCCCACGCCGACGTCGCCATGTACCAGGCCAAGCACGAGGGCCGCAACCGCTCCATGGTCTTCTCCGGCGACCGCGAGTGGCAGGCCCAGCTCTCCTCCGGCATGGAGCGGGTGGGGCACCTGCGGGAGGCGCTGGAGCACGACCTTTTCCAGCTCTACCTGCAGCCGATCGTCGACATCCGCACCGGCGAGGTGGCGCGCTTCGAGCTGCTCCTCCGCATGCTGGGCGCCGACGGCCGGATCCTCACCCCCGAGTCGTTCCTCGGCGTCGCCGAGCGCTTCGGCCTGATGCGCGACATCGACCACTGGGTGGTGTCGCGCGCCATCCGCCTCATCGCCCAGCAGTGGCGCCAGGGGCGCGACCTCTACCTCGAGGTCAACCTGTCGGGGACCGCCTTCACCGACCTGGAGATGCTGCCCTGGATCCAGCGCGAGCTGGCGGCGACCCAGATCGACCCGTCGCGCCTGGTGCTCGAGATCACCGAGACGGCCGCCGTCACCGACCTGAGCCAGGCGCGCCGCTTCATCGAGACCCTCAAGGAGCTGGGCTGCCAGTTCGCGGTCGACGACTTCGGCGTCGGCTTCTCCTCCTTCTACTACCTCCGGCACCTGCCGGTCGACCTGCTCAAGATCGACGGCAGCTTCATCGAGAACCTGCCGCGCGACCCGGTCAACCAGAACCTGGTCAAGGCGATGGTGGAGATGGCGCGGGGGCTGGGGATCCAGACCGTGGCCGAATACGTGGGCGACGCCGAGACCATGGCCTGGCTCCGCGACGCCGGCCTCGACTACGCCCAGGGATACTACCTCGGCCGCCCCGGCCCCGCCTGGCAGGTCCTCGAGGCCTGCTACGGCCCCCCTTCTTCAGCCGCTTTGAGAAACTGAGGGTCCTTCCGAGGCGCCCGGAGACCTATGGCTCAGCTTCTCTGAGAAATTTTTAGGTCGATCCTGAGGACTCTTGAGGGCACCGGCCGCTATGCTCTCCTCACCTTGAAGTTATCTGATTCTGCTGCTGGTCTCTTGTGGGGAAGGTCGGAAGTTCTTTGAAGTCTATCTGATTTGTTGTTCTGAGGAGGGAGTGGTCGAGCTGTTTTTCTCTTCTGCTGTCATGTAGCGAGAGTGGTGAGGCAAAAAGTGCAGGGATCCGTCCTGAAGGCGGAGCACGAGCCCGGGGAACCGTACCCGGGCTTTTCTTTTTTACACGGCTCGAAAGGGAGAGCGGGGCTTCACTCCCGCTGGAGGGCCTTGAGGAACCGCTCCTTGAGGTCCGGGAAGCGCGCCCGGTAGTCCTGCCGGCTGCGCTCGATGACCTCGTGGGCGACCTCCCGACCATAGCGGTGGGCGATCTCGATGACGTTGTCCGTGGCCCCCGGCGGCCGCTTGTAGGTCAGGAAGTAGTGCTCGATGCGCTCGATCTGGGCGTCGGGCAGCTCGCTCACGTCCCGGAAGTGGCCGAAGGCGACGTCGTCCTTGAGCACGGCGATGATCTTGTCGTCGGCCTCCCCCTTGTCGAGGAGCAGCAGCCCGCCGATGGGGATGGCCTGGAGCATGAAGGCGCCGTGGGAGAAGGCCTTCTCCGACAGGACGCAGATGTCCAGGGGGTCGCCGTCGCCCGCGGCGACCTCCTTGCCGGTGCGCTCGCGGGAGAGGGCGGCGATCCCCTCGCCGCAGAAGGTCTGGGGCACGAAGCCGTAGAGGGTGGGGCAGACGCTGGAGAATTTCTGCGGCCGGTCCACCTTGAGGTGGCCGCTCCGCTTGTCCATCTCGTACTTGACGGTATCGGTGGGGACGATCTCGATGTAGGAGGTCACCACCTCCGGCGCCTCGTCGCCGATGAGCACGCCGTGCCAGGGGTGCGCCTGGAACAGCAGCCCCAGCAGCTCCCAGGTCTCGTCCCGATCCAGTTTTTCCATGGCGCGAGGATACACGAGCCTCGGGTAGGATCACCCCATGCGATGGCTCGTCCTCTGGCTGCTCCTCGCCGTCACCCAGGCCCTGGGCTGGCTCGCCTCGCGCCTGCTGCCGGTGCTGCCGGCCGGCGGCACGGCCTGGGGGAGGGCCGAGGACCTCGCCCACCTCGCGGTGATCCCGCTGGTGCAGGCCCTCGCCCTCGCGGTGGTCGCCAACGTCCGGCGGCGGCCGCCGCCGGGCGCCCTCCCCCACCAGGGGAGTGAAGGCGCCGGGGGAGCCTAGGGCCGGGGGGCGTTCTGGGCCCCCAGGGCGCGCAGGGCGGCGTCGAGCTCGACGCCGAAGCGCTCGACGGCGAACATGGCCATGCGGCCGATCTTGATGTTCTTGGGCAGCTTGTTGCCGGGGGTGGTCTTCCAGTCGTTGCCGTAGAAGCGGGCGAACTGATCGTCCACCAGGCCGCCGTTGTAGACGTAGAGGTCGCGCATCGCCAGATAGGCGTGGGCCTCGCGGCCGGCCTCGGGGTCGATCCGGATCCCCGTCCCCTCGATGAGGCTCCCGACCAGCTCCTCGATGCCGCCGCGCCCCTCGTAGCGCTGCAGCACCCGCTCCCAGGAGGGCGTGCCGCCGCCCTGCTCGGCCGCCACGCCCTGGAAGAGGAAGGTCAGCGGGTGGCGCTGGTGGACATGGGGCAGCACCGTGCGCAGGTAGTCCATGAAGTGGACGTAGACCGCCAGCAGGGCGAGCTCCAGGTTCTCGCCGCGGGAGAAGTTGGTGACCTGCCGGTACTGCTGGGTGGGCAGCTGCAGGGTCTCGTACTTGCCGCCGACGCCCAGGGTCTTGATGAGGGGCTGCTTCTTCTCCTCGGAGCCGCCCGCCACCTTGTCGCAGAGATTGAGACAGGCATCGACCAGCTCGAGATGCAGCAAAGTGGTCCGGATCCGGGACCGTAGAGTCTTGAGGGCCGTGGTTTCTTCCTCAGGCCGCGCCATTCGACCTCCTTTATCGCTAACGCCATGCGAGTTTGAACGATGCGTAGCCTATCAAACCGCAAGGCCCCGCGTCAGTCCTCCCGCGCCGGCTCCTGAAACAGGGCGCCGTCGTCCAGGCGCAGCGCGGTCAGCTCGCGGCCCCAGGCGCAGCCGGTGTCGAGGCCGGCGACGCCGTCCCCGAGCTTGAGCCCCAGGGCGGCCCAGTGGCCGAACACCACGCGCACGCCGGAGCTCCGGCGCCCCGGGATGCCGAACCAGGGGCGGCACCCCCGGGGCGCCTCCTCGGGCGGGCCGCTGAAGCCGGCGCACATGCGCCCCTTGCCGTCGAGGGTGCGCAGCTTGGCGAGGCCGGCGAGCGCGACGCGCAGGCGGTCCGGGCGGCGGAGCCCGTCCTGCCAGCGCTCCTCGGCCTTGCGGTCGATCGATTCGAGCAGGGGGAGGGCCGGTCCGCCGCGGAGCTCCTCCTCCACCTCCCGCGCCACCGCCTCGGCGGCGACGGGGGTCCACTCCGGGAAGAGACCGGCGTGCACCATCAGGAAGCCGTCCTCGCGGTGCACCAGGCGCCGGTGCCGCAGCCAGGACAGCAGGTCGTCGCGGTCCTTGGCCTCCAGCACCGGCTCGAGGCTGTCGCGCCGCTTCGGCCCGGCGACCCCGGCGGCCCGGGCGAGCAGATGGAGGTCGTGGTTGCCCAGCACCGTGACCGCGCGGTCCCCGAGCTCCGCCGCCCAGCGCAGCACCGGCAACGACCCCGGCCCGCGGTTGACCAGGTCCCCCACCAGCCAGAGCCGGTCCTCCCGCGCGTCGAACTGGATGCGGCGCAGCAGCCGCCGGAGCGTCCGGAAGCAGCCGTGGATGTCGCCGATCGCGTAGGTCGCCATGCGGCAACGATGTCGCGGGGCCCCCTGGAGGTCAAGGGGAGGATCGAGAGGGCCAGGGGCAATATCTCGCATGATTATTGCATTGGCTTAAGTTCGTCAACGTCCACTCTTTCCCAGGAGGTCCACATGAGTCGTGACACCCGGCAAGTTTTCTGCGGTCGTCTGTTCCTGGCCATCCTGATCCTCGTGTCCACCGGCGGCGCGGCCCGGGCGCAGTGCCCCTCGGGCACGTTCGTGATCGACCTGACCACCGGCCAGTCGTTCCCCACCCCGCCTCCCGGCCGCATCACGGTGATGTCGCTGGGCCCGACGGCCAATCCGCACTGCGATGCCGGCTGGCAGTCGGCGGTGCTGCGCCTGGACCTCGCCCCGCCCTGCCACGAGGCGGAGATCACGGTGGACTTCGACCAGCCCATCGCGTGGACGGTGCACATCGCCGACTCGCCGACCAGCGACGGCTACGGCGGCGACGCCGGCACCACTCCCAACAACGCCGAGATGTGGATCAACCAGCAGGCGATGTGGGTGACCAGCAACCGCACGGGGGGCGTGACCGACAACAATCTTTACCAGGAGAACCTCAACCTCAACTACGGCGCGATGAAGTTCGCGGTGAAGAACCACTGGTTGAGCTGGGGAACGCCGTTGCACGTCCTGAACATGGTCGGGACGAAGAAGCTCTTCGCCCTGCCGGACACCAGCAACCCCGCCGAGGCCTACTTCCTCTATGTGGGACTCAACCGGGTGGTGGCCGACCTCCCCCTGCGCAGCGGCTGCGGCGCCCAGCGCGCCATGATCACCATCGAGTAGTCATGGGGCAGACAGGTCTGCTCCCTCGGGTCGTGCATGTGGTGCTCGGGCTGTCGGTGGGCGGGGTGCAGCGTCTGGTGGAGCAGATGCTGCGCACGCCGCCGGCGGGGTTCGCCGCCTCCTGTCTCTGTCTCGACGAGGCCGGCTCCCTGGGGGAGGCGCTCCGCCGGGAGGGCGCCGACGTCCACTGCCTGGGGCGCGTACCCGGGGTCGACCTCCGGCTGCCGCGCCGGATCGCGGCCTTCGCGCGCTCCCGCGGCTGCGCCCTCCTCCACTGCCACCAGTACACGTCCTGGTTCTACGGCGTCCCGGCCCGGCTCTTCCAACCCCGCCTGCGGGTGATCCTCACCGAGCACGGGCGCGCCTTCCCGGACCGCTCCTCCCGGGCGCGGCAGCTCTTCACCGCCTGCATGGCCCCGCTCACCCACCGCGTCACGGCGGTCTCCCACGCCACCGCCGAGGCGCTGGCCCGGGTGGAAGGCTTTCCACGGGAGCGCATCGAGGTGATCCTCAACGGCGTGCGGGGCGCCACCCCACCGCCGCCCGGAGGCCGGGCCGAGGCGCGGGCCGCCCTGGGCCTGCCGGCGGACGCCGTCTGCTTCGTCCTGGCCTGCCGCTTCGATCCGGTCAAGGGGCTCGACGGGCTGGTGCGGGCGATGCGCCACGTCGCCGGCGAGCTGCCGCGGGCACGGCTGCTCCTGCTCGGCGACGGGGAGATGCGAGCCGGTCTCGAAGCGCTGATCCGGGAGCTGGGCCTCGGCCGGCACGTGCTCCTCCCCGGCTTCCGGTCCGACATCGGCCGCTGGCTCGCCGCGGCCGACGCCTTCGTGCTCAGCAGCCTCGACGAGGGGACCAGCGTCAGCCTGCTCGAGGCCATGGCCGCGGGCCTGCCCTGCGTCGCCACCCGGGTCGGGGGGAACCCCTTCGTCGTCCAGGAGGGAGAGACGGGGCTGCTGGTGCCGCCCCGCGACGAGGCCGCGCTCGCCGCCGGGATGCTGCGCCTGGCCCGAGACCCCCGGTTGCGGGAGAGCATGGGACGCAAGGCGCGGCGGCGCTACGAGGCGCTCTTCACCTGGGACGGCATGCTGGACGTCTATGGTCGGATGTACCGCGACCTGCTGGCGGCTAGGCGTCCGAGCCGCGGGGCGCCGCCTGGAGACTGGCCAGGAGGTCGTCCAGGTCCAGCGGCCGGGTGAACATCGCCAGACCGCCGTCGGCGTCGCGCGGCCAGTCGGACTCCGGCCGGTCCCAGTAGAGCTCGACGCCGTTGCCGTCCGGGTCGCTCAGGTAGAGCGCTTCGCTCACCCCGTGATCGGCGACGCCGTCGAGGGGGATTCCCGCCTCGATCAGCCGCCGGAGGGCGTCGGCCAGCAGCCGGCGCTCCGGATAGAGGATCGCCAGGTGGTAGAGGCCGGTGGTCCCCGGCGCCGGCGGCGGCCCGCCCCGGCTCTCCCAGGTGTTGAGCCCGAGATGATGATGGTAGCCGCCGGCGCTGATGAAGGCGGCACCCTGGCCCATCCGCTGGGTGAGCTCGAAGCCGAGGACGCCGCAGTAGAACCGCAGCGCCCTCTCGAGGTCCGCCACCCTCAGGTGGACATGGCCGATCCGGACTCCGGAGTCGATGGCGCGGGTCGTCATACCGTCACAGTCTACTCCGACCGCAGCGCGTCCAGCGGGTCCACCGCCATCGCCCGGGAGGCCGGCAGGTAGCTGGCGATACCGGCGACGGTGGCCAGCAGCACCGAGATGCCGCCGAAGCTCACCGGGTCCGTGGCGCTGACGTTGTAGAGGATGCCGGAGACCACGCGGGTGACGCCCAAGGCGCCGAAGAGGCCGAGGGCGATGCCGCCCAGGGCGAGCCCCATCCCCTGCCGCAGCACCAGGCGCACCACGTCGCCGCGCTGGGCGCCGAGGGCCACCCGCACGCCGATCTCCCGCAGCCGCTGGCTCACCGAGTAGGACAGCACGCCGTAGACGCCGATCGAGGCGAGGAACAGGGCGATCACGCCGAAGGAGGTGAACATCTTGCCGAGGAAGCTGTATTGCCAGGAGCCGAGCTGCCGCACCTCCTCCATGGTGAGGATGTCGTAGACCGGCAGGTGCGGGTCGGAGGCCCGGATCGCCTCGCGCACCTGGGCCGTCACCTGCGCCGGATCGAGCCGCGTCCGCACGAGGATCCCGGGGTTGCGGGCGATGTAGTAGGGGCCCGGCAGGTAGGCGCTCGGCAGCGGCTTGTCGTCCGCCTCGTCGTTGTAGAGGTCGGGGACGACGCCGATGACGGTGAACCACCCCGCCTTCTCCGGATCGAGCTGGGTGGGGAACCGGAACCGGCGCCCGACCGCCTCGCGCTTCGGCCAGAAGCGCTGGGCGAAGGACTCGTTGACGACCGCGACGCGGGAAAGCTCGGCCCCTTCCGGCTCGGTGAAGCCGCGCCCCTTCACCAGGGAGATGCCCAGGGTCTCGAAGAACCGCGAGGTCACGCCCGTATAGAAGACCATGGGCTCCTTGCCGGGCTGGGCCGGCCGCCCCTCGATCTCGACCGGCGCATCGTCGCCGCCGCCGCTCAGGGGAATGGTGGGAGAGGAGGCCGCGGCCTCGACGGCCGGAATCTCCTCGATCCGCCGGACCACGTCCTCGATCCGGCGCGTCATCGCCGCCTCGTCCTCCTGGGCATAGATCCCGGACGGCAGGTACATCCTCATGGTGAGCAGCGGCCGGGTGTCGAAGCCGGAGTCGACGCTCTGCAGCTCCAGGAAGCTGCGGATGAACAGCGACGCTCCCACCAGCAGGAGCAGCGACAGGGCCACCTCGACGATCACCAGGCCGTTGCGCAGGCGGTTGCGAAGGACGCTGCCGCCGGCGCCGCGCCCCCCCTCCTTGAGCGTGTCGTTGAGGTCGGTCTTGGCGGCCTGGAGCGCCGGCGCGAGGCCGAAGACGAGCCCCGTGACCACTGCGATTCCAAGGGTGAAGAGCAGGACGTTGCCGTCGATGACGAAGCGCATCCAGTAGGGCGGCTGGTTCTCCTGCGGGATCGCCGCCTCCATCAGGTGGATGCCCCAGACGGCGAGCAGGATGCCGAGGGCGCCGCCCACCAGGGCCACCACCACGCTCTCGGTGAGGAGCTGGCGGATCACCCGGCGCCGCTGCGCGCCGAAGGCGACGCGGACGGCGATCTCCCGTTGCCGCGCCGTGGCGCGCGCCAGGAGCAGGTTGGCGACGTTGGCGCAGGCGATGAGGAGCACGCAGATCACGGCGCCCATCATGGTGAGCACCATGAGCTGGATCTCCGTGTCGACGAAGTCCTCGCGTAGCGTGACCGCGCGCGCGCTCCAGCCGGCGTGGCTGTCCGGATACTCCCGCTCCAGCCGCTTGAAGAAACCCTCCAGCTCGACGTTGGCCTGCTCGAAGGTGGCGCCCGGCCGGAGGCGGGCCATGGCGACGAGGCTCCGGTCGACGCGCTCGCCCTTGTGCAGGATCGGCGTCGCGGGCACCCAGGCCTCCTGCTGGTAGGGGAAGTTGAAGTGCGGCGCCATCACCCCCACCACGGTGTGGGCCGTGGCGTTGACCATCACCGTCTGCCCGACGATCTTCGGGTCGCTGTTGAAGCGGCGCTGCCAGAGGGCGTGGCTGAGCAGGATCACCCCGGGCGCGCCCGGCCGGTCCTCCTCCTCCAGGAACAGGCGGCCATGGATCGGCTTCTCGCCGAGCATCTCGAACAGGTTCGCCGACACCAGCGCGCCGAGGACCCGCTCCGGCTCGTCGTGACCCGAGAACACCAGGCTGCGTGGGCCATAGGCCTCGATCTTCGAGAAGGAGCGGACGCTCGCGCGCGCGTCCTGGAGGTCGTGCAGGGAGAAGTTGTCCTCCTCGATGCCGCGCTGGAGCTGGGTCTCGTAGAGGACGGCGATCCGCTCCGGGTCGGCATAGGGCAGCGGCCGGAGCAGGATGGCGTTGACGACGCTGAAGATGGTGGTATTGGCGGCAATGCCGAGGGCGATGCAGAGCACGGCGATGAGCGTCACCCCCGGGCTCTTGAGCATGACCCGCAGCGAGAAGCGCAGATCCTGGATGAGATGGTCCATGGTCCCTCCCGTTATCCCTACGGCCTGGGCGGCGCCCTCTGCGAGGAAATCCCTGCTTCGTCCTTACGCAGAGGCTACGTGCCGGGTTTCATCTCCGGGTCTCATCTCCGCCGGGGCGGGTTATCCTGGCCGCGGATGAAACGTCTGCTGGCGATCTGGCTCACCCTCCTCGCCGCGTTCTGGTTTACCCGGGCGGCGGTTTCGGCGTTGCTCTTCCAGAGCGCCGACCTGAGCGAGCGCGCCGTCTTCCAGCTCGTCACCGTCCCCGTCCTCCAGACGCTGGTGGTGGGCTGGCTGACCCGGGACCCCGGGCGCCTGCCCCTCCTCGCACCGCTACGCGCGGCGCTGGCCCACCCGGGAGTCCGCGCGATGCTGGTGCTCGACCTGCTCCTGGTGCTGGCGGGTGCCGTCTTTTACCGCAACCCCGGCCTGGCGCCGGCGCCGCCAAGCCTGCCGGCCCTCTGGGTCGGGCTGAAGCTCCTGGCGGCGGGCGGCCTCCTGGTGCTCCTGTCGCGGCGGGGCGATGCGGGAGAGCGGCTCCGATTGTATGTCCTGGCGGCGTCCCTGGCCATCCTGGGAGTGGTCGGCGCCACCGGCTTCCTGGACTGGTCCGGGGTCCTGCTCGCGCGCTGGCTGCCCGAGGCCTCGCCCATGGCGCTCTGGCTATTCACCCGCGCCCCCCTCGCCGTGGCGGCCGCCGCCGCCCTCCTTGAGGTGCAGGAGATGTTTCGTCCTTCGGACCCGGGCGCGGCCCGGGCGCTCGACTGGGCCCTGGGGTTGGGGCTCCTCGCCGCGCTCGTCACCGTCCTCGACCTCTTCGCCCTGCCCTACCCCGCCGCCCCCTGGGGTCCCCTCGTCACCGCCAGCGCCACGCTCGGCTCCACGGCGCTCCTCATCGGGCTGGCGCTGGCGGGCGGCTGGACCGAAGCCCGGGATTGAGGGATCTACCAGCCCGGCAGCGCCAACTGCTCGGCCAGCCAGACGGTCCGGTCGTGGCGGATGATCTCCGCACCCATCGGGTGATCGGAGGCGTAGGTGGCGAGCCGCTTGGTGCCGGGCGTGGCCATGTAGAGGGCGATGAAGTCCTCACGCGGCGTGTAGCGGTCCGCCTCGCCGAATTGATAGAAGACGGCGGCCCTGGCCTGGGCGATGGCGTTGACCGGCTCGAGGGGAGCGAGCCGCGCCTTGAAGCCCGCGAGCGCCTCCCCCTCCGGCACGCCGCTCGCCGAGCCGAACAGATACCAGTCCGAGAAGCGCGCCGTCCCGGCGATCATCACGTACGCCTTGGGACGGGGGTCCACCGCGGCCACCAGGGCGCCGAACATCGCGCCGTAGTCGTGGCCGACATACCCGACACGCCCCTTGTCGACACCGGGCTGGGCCAGCAGCACGTCGAGCGCGCGGCGCAGCTCCTTCGCCTGGCCGACGGTGTTCTGGTAGTCGTCCTCCCACCGGCGTCCCCTGTACCGGGCCGGGTCCGACCAGAAGGTGGAGACGAGGAGCGACACGGTCCCCCGGCGCGCCAGCGCCTCGGCCTCGCTCAGGTATTGAGTGCGGTTCGACGTCGCGAAGGACGGGGCGTACCAGTGGACGAAGAGCACGCCTGCGAACGGTCCGGCCTCCTCGCTCGGCCGGACGACGTACGCCTGCACCGGAGCGCCACCCGCCAGGCTCCGGAAGGTGACGTCCTGCACCGTGACCCCTGGCCGCTTCTCCGTGCCGACCACCTGGAGGTCGAGAGGTACACCGGTGTCATGAGAGAGGATCTGGGACAGGTCGGCGGCGCGGGACGCCCGCCCCATCCCCGCGAGCAGCAAGGCCGCCAGAAGGGCGGCGCGACAGATCGAACGTTTCATGGTCGGGCGACTCCAAAAATTGACAGCCTCTCAGCCTTTCTTTCCCTGAGTCTCTGTGAAGAGCCGGTAGAACTCTCCGGGATTCTCCAGATACATCTCCGTGTACCCGCACTCGCCACAGACCCGCGCGAACAACGAGCCTTCATGCGGGCCCTTGAAGATCATCGCTTCGGGCTTCTCATAGACAATCAGCGCCAGCTCCCCGGCATCCAAGCTGTAATCCCCCCGGTCCATGACCCGCACTTTCGGCAGCACTTTCGTGGATCGGCACTTCGCGCATGCGGCTTCGGTCATGATCACTCTACTCCTCGATAGGGTCACGGTTCAGAACGCCCAGGCCCAGCGCCGTCGCCAGCCAGGCAAGGCCCATCCAGGCGAAGGCCCATTCCACAAGGAAGCGGAGGCCGGACCAGAGGCCCAGGAGGCCGGCCGCGAACATCAGGGCGCCGATCAGATAGGCGAGCCCGGGGACGAAGGACAACACCCTGAGGATCCAGGCCATGCGCTCACGCTCCTTCCGGGGAGCTCCTGCGAGTGTTGCTGAAAAGGGGCCGTCCTCAGGCCTGCAGCCGGCGGGCGAGCTGCTCGGCGCGCTGCTGGTTGGCGCTCTCCGGGTCCGCGGGACGGAGCTCGCGCCGCACCGTGGAGGCCAGCCGCCGCTCCCGGTCCGCCTCGGAGAGCTGCCGGTCGTTGACCACGTCCCAGGTCTGGCTGACCACGATGGCCTCGAGGTTCTGGACGCGGTCCAGGAGCTCCGTCTGCCGCCGCTGCATCTCGGCCAGGGCCTTCTCCAGCTCCCGGTTGTCCGCCCCGAGCTTCCGCTGCTCGGACCTGAGCTTGAGGTAGTTGTTGAACATGCCCGCGCCGATACCGGCGAGGGGGATCAGCACCCAGATATTGGCCATCAGGACTGCCAAGGCGTTGTCCAAGGATAACCTCCCGGGCCCGCGACTGCTCGCGGCAGGGGGCCTGAGGTATTGTACGTCCCGCCGGGCCCGGGGTTTTCAGAGAACGGCCCGGAACCGCACCCGCTCTCCTGGCAGACTTGCTCCGAGATGCAGGCGGTTTGCCCCACGGGGCAAGTGGCGCGACCCGAGATGCGGACCTCTTGCCCCAGGGGGCCAACGGCTTGCCCCAGGGGGCGGATGGCTCGCCCCGAAATGTAGACCGCTCGCCCCAAGGGGCCAACGACTCGCCCCATGGGGCAGACAGCTCGCCCCACGGGGCCAACGGCTCGCCCCAAGGGGCGAACGGCTCGACCCCAGGGGCCAACCACTGGACCCACGGGGCAGACGGCTTGACCCGCGGGGCAGACGACGTCGAGATCGGCGCCTCCCGCCAGGAACGGGGCTCTCAGGCCCCCGCCCGGAACCGCACCCACTCCCCCGGCACCGGCATGGTCCAGCTCCGGCAGGAGGGGCCGCAGACGTCCCCCTCGGGGCCCACGGTGTCGGCCTCCCAGCCGCTCATCGCCCGGCGGGCCCGGTGGAAGTAGCGGTTGGCCCAGAAGTCGGTCAGCAGGGTGACGAAGCGGACGGGTTTGCCGGCGGCGTGGAAGAAGCTCTCGTAGTGGGTGACCAGCACATGACGCGGCCTGAGATGGCCGAGAATGGTCCCGGGCTGCTTGCGCACGAAGTAGAACGAGGCCATGCACAGGACCGCCAGATCGTACCCGCGGCAGTCCTCCAGGCGAGGGATGCCCTGTTTCGGCGGGTTCGCCGAGTCCTGATAGTAGAGACGGAAGCGGGTCTTCTTCAGATCCTGCGACAAGAGATCGATCACGAATGCGAAGGTCTGCCCGTCCTTGAGCGACAGCAGACGGTGCGTCTGCCACTCCCCCGTCCAGTCCGCGGCGAGCGGGCCGCGCAGGAGACGGACGCCCCAGAAGTGCGGGGCGTGCGCCGACTTCACCGCCCGGAAGCGGATCGGCAGGTCGTTCTGGTCGGGATCTTTCAGATAAATCCAATCCCGGCCCGCCTCGCTCTCGAGGGAGGTGATCCGTCCGGTCAGGGCGCGGACAGGCGCCAGGGCATGAGCGCCGTTGTTGTTGACATAGACCCGGGCGCCCGGCGCGAACCGCTCCGCCACCAGCGGCAGGTCGCCGATGTGATCGTAGTGGGAGTGCCCGGCGGCGATGGCGCGGACGCGCGAGAGATCCATCGGTTTCAGGCCGCGCTCGACCGCCGCCTCGTCCGTGACCAGACGGCCCCAGGGCACCCGCAAGATCCGGGGGTTCGAGAAGAAGGGCGACATCAGGAGGGCGGTCCCCTGCCACTCGACGTAGAGGCCGCCTGCCCCGAGATAGCGGATCGCCACCTCGTCCGGCCCCGGCTCCGGCTTCGGCGACGGCTGGCAGGGGGGCTTCTTGAAATCGAACGCCCCCTGGGAGGCATAGTTGGGAGCGAACTTCGCGCGGATCGTGTGGCCGCCGCAGCCGGTCAGCGCGAGCAGGAGGATCAGCGCCCAGCTTGACCGCACCGCCGCTCCGCGGCTAGCCTGCGGGCGAGGGATACCATGCCGCCTCTCGAATCCACCCTGCGGACGCACGACGGTCTGGCGCTCATCGGCGAGCACCACCTGCGGCCGGGCTGCCGCGCCCGCGTGGTGATCGTTCACGGCTACGCCGAGCACCGGGGCCGCTACGCCTCCCTGGCCGCGGCCCTGGGCGAGGCGGGCTACGAGTGCCATCTCCTGGATCTGCGCGGGCATGGCGGGTCCGGGGGGGTCCGCGGCTTCGTTTCGCGGTTCGAGGAGTACTTCGCCGACCTCGACCTCTTCCTGACGCGGATCGAAGAGGTGGCGGCCGGAGGCATTCCCCTGATCCTCCTGGGCCACAGCCTTGGCGGCCTGATCTCCCTGGGATACGTGCTGCAGCGTCCCGGCCGGTTCGATGCCCTGGCGGTCAGCAGCCCGTTCCTCGCCCCCGCCATGCCGGTGCCGCCGCTCCAGGCCGGACTGGCGGCGGTGACCTCCCGTCTCGCCCCCAAGCTCCTCGGCCCGAGCCCCATCCGGCCGGAGTCGCTGAGCCACGACACGGAGGTGGTGGCCGCCTACGAGGCCGACCCGCTGGTGTTCAAGACCTTGAGCCCGCGCTGGTTCATGGAGGTGCGGGAGGCGCAGGAGGAGGTTCTCGAACGGGCCGGGGAGATCCGGCTGCCGGCGCTGTTCCTGATCGGGGGCGCCGATCCCATCGCCGATCCGGAGCGCTCGCGCAGCGTCTTCGAGCGGCTGGGCAGCGCCGACAAGCATCTGGAGATCTATCAAGATTTCCTCCATGAGGTCTTCAACGAGACCGGGCGCCAGCGGGTGATCGACGACCTCGTCAACTGGCTGGACCGCCGGGCTCCTCCCGTCTCCCCTCGACCGGCACGCTGAGCTGGAAACGCGGCCGGCCCCAGCTCTGCACCATACCGATGCGGCGGCCGATGTCGCGCCGCGCCACCCTCTCCATCCGCTCCACCGTCTGCTGCCGGAAATCGAACAGCGGCGGCCAGTCGGGCTCCTCGCGCGACGGCGCCAGCGACACCACGAAGAGGTCGCGGCGGCTCAGGCGGTCCACCTGCTGCGAGCGCTCGAAGAGGAAGCCTGGGAGGCGGCCGAGGTTCTCCACCAGCTTGCCGCGGAACCCCAGGAGATGGGCGGCGGAGCGCGACAGCCACGTCGGCGGTGACTCGTGGCCGAGCGGATTGGTGGAGTCGACGATCAGCACCTGGCTCGCCGACACGGTCAGCGCCACGTCCACCGGCACGTTGTTCGAATAGCCGCCATCGACCAGCGGTCGCTTCTGTCCGTCGAACTCGACCCGGTGGGCCGGGAAGATCGGGAACGGCGAGCCGGAGGCGAAGATCACGTCGCGCAGGAAGACCGGATCGGGCACCGGCTCGCAATCGTCATCGGAGGAGCTCGCCTCGGCCGGCTTGCCGAACGTGGCTTCGTAGCTGAGCCACTGCGCGCCGCTCGCGGGCCGCCGCGGGATGGACGGGCACTCGTCCCCCTCCGGAATGAAGAGGAAATAGCGCGTGCCGTCCTTCTCCAGCAGGTTGGCCGGCGCGATGAAGCGGGCCGTCGGACGGTAGGGGACCCCCTGGAGGCCCGCCCTGGCCCGGAACTGGTCCGCCGCGCTGCTCAGGTAGCGGAACGCCGGCCGGTTGCCGTAGAGGGCCGGCGCCACCACCAGGTTCCACCAGCCCAGGCAGCAGACCGACCAGACGGCCATGCGCAGGAACCGGCGGGTGATCACGTCGCCGTTGGGGTGATGGGAGCTGAGGAAGGCGAAGCTCCGGTGGAGGTAGCCGGCCACGGCGCTCCAGAGTCTCCCCCCACCAGAAGGGCGGCCCGGCTGCCGGCCGGTCGGCCGCCCGCCGAGCCCGGCGAGCAGCATCAGGCCTCCCAGGAGCAGGCTCGTCGCCAGCAGCCAGAGCCAGAACTCGCGGGTCAGCTCCAGGGGGGACAGCCAGTCGGGCAGCAGCGCGATCACCACCACCAGGACCAGGTAGACCGTCACCGCGTGCAGGAGGACCACGAAGTAGGGGACGAGGAACTCGGTCAGCCGCAGGTGATAGCGGCGCCGGGAGGCGTACACCCAGGCGATGCCGCCGAGCATCAGGATCAGCAGCCCGACGCCGAGCAGGAAGGAGCCCACCGACACATCCAGGGTGCGGGCGCCCAGGCTCGCCCCCAGGCTCTCCCAGCTCCGGGTGGGCGCGGCCTGCTCCGGCCAGCAGAGGGTGACGAGGAGCAGCGACGAGGCGAGAAGCGCTCCCCAGTAGATCCGCTGCCGCGTGCGCTCGGCGAGGCCGGTGCGGGCCGCCAGCAGGAAGTTGGCGCCGACGCTGACCAGGACCATCAGGAACCCGGCCAGGAAGAAAGGCATCTTGATCGCGTCGAGCCACGGGCGCGGCAACAGGAAGAGAATGGCGAGGGCGAGCCCGCCGGCGGCGGCGAAATGAAGCACCGGCCGCATCCAGCCGATCGCCGCGCGGTCGCCCGCGGGGCGCCCCGTCCGCAACGGCAGGATGAGCCCTCCCAGGAGGAGCAGCGGGGCGAGCACCGCGAAGGCCGGGCCGAAGGTGAGCGGCTCGCCGAGCATGCGTCCGATCCGCGAGCCCCCCCAGGGGAGCAGCGGGAGGAGCACGAGAAGGCCCCCCAGCGCCACCGGCAGCGCGGGGGGCACCCAGGGCTCGCCCCCCTCGCGCTCGCGGTCGAGACGGACCATCGCCTGGTCGACCACCATCGCGATCATCGCGAGGACCGCGTAGACCAGACCTTCGAGCTCGGGGACGTGCTCCTGCAGGGTGTCGCCGCTCACCCGGCGCACCAGGAGAGGGGCGAGGGCCAGCACCGGCAGCAGGACGCCCAGCATCAGCGGCCGGCGGACCCCCATCCCCCTACCCACCGGCTCCGGGCTGAAAGGGGAGCGCTCCGGGATGGAGGCAAGGGCGATGAGGCCGCAGAGCACGAGAAAGCTCATGATGACGCTCACGTAGCGCAGCAGGTCGGTCCAGCCGAAGATGTCGGTGCTCTCGACGAAGCTGCCGTCCGCCTTCTTCCAGAGGATGTCGGACAGCCCCCAGGGCCCGTTCTCCCCGAGCTGCGAGACGAAGAACCCCAGCAAGGCGCCGCCGCTCGTGCCGATGACGTACTGGACGTCCAGCGGCTCGGCGCTGCCGGGTGCGGGCTCGACCTTGAAGTTCTTGAGGTATCCCTGGCGGTACAGTGAATCCACCACCGTCGATTGGTAGGCCGCCTTGACGCCGCCTCCCGGCAGCACCAGGGCCAGGTCGCTGTGGCCCGAGGTGATCTGCTGCCGGCGCAGGAGGCCGAAGATCTCGTCGACGGTGAAGCTGAACGTGCGCACGCCGAACGTGGGCTCCGGCTCGAGGAGGGGGAGGAGAGCGGCCACCGGCCGTTCGGCGGTCAAGAGGGCGGCGGCCTCCGGAGGAAGCTCGGCCTGGGCTTCCTGCATCCCGGATTCA
>DASPJI010000269.1:0-5439 GCA_035628695.1 Thermoanaerobaculia bacterium
GATTCCCTGGTCTTCGCGCTAGCCGTGGACCCGCGGGACGCGGACACGGTCTACGCCGGCCTCACCGAGGGCATCGCCCGCAGCACCGACGGCGGTGCTACCTGGACCCGCCTGTCGCTGGAGACCCTCGCCACGGTGCGGGCGCTGGTCCTCGATCCGTCCAACCCGGACGTCCTCTACGCCGGCACCCCGTACGGTATCTTCCGGTCGCCGGACCGCGGCACCACCTGGCTCGTCTACTCCCAGGGGCTGCAGAACCGCGAGGTTCTGGACATCCTGATCTCTCCGCCGTCCCTCCCGATGGCGCAGGCCACGATCTACTCCGGGACCCGTGGCGGCGGCGTCTACCGTCTGGACCGCGCCCCCTGCGTGCCGGGGGATAACATCCTCTGCCTCCAGGGGGGCCGTTTCCAGGCGGCGGTCTCCTGGCGCGACTTCCAGGGACAGACCGGCACGGGGCACGCGGTGCCGCTCACGCCCGACACCGGCGCGTTCTGGTTCTTCGGCCGGGACAACCTGGAGCTGATGGTGAAGGTGATCGACGGCCGGGCGGTCAACCAGCACTACTGGGTGTTCTTCGGCGCGCTCACCAACGTGGAGTACACGCTGGTCGTCACCGACACCGAGACGGGCCAGACCAGGCCGTACTTCAACCGGTCGGGCCTCTTTGCCAGCCGGGGCGACACCGCGGCCTTCCGGGCGCTGGACTTCACCAATCCGGTGTCGGACGCGGCGGCCGACGAGGCCCCGGCGGGGCCCGTCACCTCTCCCGCCGGAGCCTGCGCGCCGGGGGACACCGCCCTCTGCCTGGAGGGCGGCCGCTTCCGGGTGGAGGTGACGTGGGAGGACTTCGCCGGCAACTCCGGCGCCGGGCACGCGGTACCGCTCACTCCCGACACCGGCGCCTTCTGGTTCTTCGGCCCGGCCAACCTGGAGCTGATGATCAAGGTGGTCGACGGCGGGGCGGTCAACGGCAAGTACTGGGTCTTCTACGGCGCGCTGACGAACGTCGGCTACACCATCCGGGTCACGGACACCGCGACCGGGGCGGTCAGGACGTACACCAACCCGCAGGGCACGTTCGCCAGCGCGGGGGACACGCAGGCGTTCTGATCACTCCTTCTTCCCCGTCCCCCGTTTCCCCCGGGGTGCGCGCCCTGCCTGCTGCAGGGCGCGCACCAGGAGGAACTCGATCTGGGCGTTGACGCTCCGCATCTCGTCGTCGGCCCAGGCCCGGAGGGCCTCGAAGACCTCCGGGTCGATCCGCAGCGGGAAGGCTTTCCGCTCCGCCAAGGCGTTGACCTCAGGACTGGCCTCAGTGATAGAGGCTGCCGGTGTTGATCACCGGCTGGGTGTGGCGGTCGCCACAGAGCACCACCAGCAGGTTGCTGACCATGGCGGCCCGGCGCTCGGGGTCGAGATCGATGATCTGTTTCTCGGACAGCATCTCGAGCGCGTGCTCGACCATGCCGACCGCGCCCTCGACGATCTTGGCGCGCGCCGCCACCACGGCGCTGGCCTGCTGGCGCTGGAGCATGGCGGCGGCGATCTCCGGCGCGTAGGCCAGGTGGCTGATGCGGGCTTCGATCACCTGCACACCGGCCTGCTCGAGGCGCGCCTGGATCTCGTCGCGCAGCCCCACCGAGATCTCGGCGGTGTGGCTGGACAGCGCCATCTCCCCCTCGTGATCGGCGACGTAGGCGTAGTGGGTGGCCAGGTTGCGGATGGCCGCCTCGCTCTGCACCTGGACGAAGTTGACGTAGTCGTCGACGTTGAACAGGGCCTCGGCCGTGTCCACCACCTTCCACACCACGACGGCGGCGATCTCGATCGGGTTGCCGCTGTTGTCGTTGACCTTGAGCTTGCCGGTCTCGAAGTTGCGGGTACGCACCGACACGTTCTTCTTGCTGTAGAACGGGTTGGCCCACCGCAGGCCCGCCAGCTTGGCCGTCCCCTTGTAGTCGCCGAAGAGCTGCAACACCTTGGACTCGTTGGGGTTGACCATGAACAGGCCGCACAGCCCGACGACCGAAGCCACCAGGCCGAGGACCATCACGGCGAGCCCCACCGCCGAGCTGGCCCGGACCGAGTAGTACATGCCGACGGAAAAGCCCAGGAGCAGCGCCAGCCATACGAAGAGCATCAGGAAGCCCGGCCTGCCGTTGAACTCCGTCTCACGAATCATCGGTTTCTCTCCTTGTCTCCCCGTCCATTGGGGATGTCGAAGTGATATCACAGTGATGTGTACGGATCAAGGCCGGGAAGGTTGCGGAGGAGCCGGGGAGAGGGGGCGGCAGGAGGGGGAGGAAAGGGGGAGGGACCCGGCGGGCCGGGTCCCTCGGGAGGGGCTTACCAGCCGGTGACCGTGTGCTCGTGAGTCGGATTCTCGTGCCAGCCCTCGTCGATGACCACGTCCGTGTTGTCATAGCGGGCCTTGCCCTGGACAGCCCGCCAACCGGCGGCGAAGTTGGAGGTGCCGGGGAGGTAGGTG
Organism: Thermoanaerobaculia bacterium; assembly: GCA_035628695.1. GTDB lineage: Bacteria > Acidobacteriota > Thermoanaerobaculia > Multivoradales > UBA5704 > DASPJI01. The sequence goes on from DASPJI010000269.1 coordinate 2,492, forward strand.
TCCGGCCGGTTGTCGCCGTCGGTGTCGACGAGGAGGAAGCCCTTCTTCTCGACCGACTTGTTGTTGTCGCTTCGGACCGCCCAGGCGGTGCGGCTGGGATTGAAGCGGATCCGCTGGTTGATCTCGAGCCGCTCGCGGGCCTTGCCGGAGACCGGGTGGAAGGAGAGCTTGGCGTTGACCGCCAGGTTGCTGACGAAGAAGCCGCCGTCCTCGCCCTGCCGCACGATGCGCATGCGGGTGACCGGCTGCCGGCCGTTGAGCCGCACCTTGACATGGAAGCTGCCGCAGGCCGTCTTGACCGGGGCGACGCTCTCCAGCAGCAGGGCGCGCATCTGGATCCGCGTCATGGCGACGCCCTTGTTGTCGAAGCCGGCATCATCGAGGCGCTGGACGATGGTGTCGATCGGCAGGGTGCCTTCGGAGCTGCGCAGCGGCACGCCCTTGAAGGCGATGCGGTCGGTGAACGGCTCGGACTTGGCACAGAAGAAGCCGGCCGGGATCGGCTCCCTGGAGAAGTCGGCGAAGGTCTTGCCGTCGCCCTTGGTCTGCCAGAGATCGCTGCCGTTGTAGATGACGTCGTCGGCCATGGCGGGGACCGCCAGGGCCAGCATGCAAGCCATTGCTACCAACATCCCCTTTTTGTTCACAGAACCTCCAAGTCCAGAAAGGGCCGCGCACACTCGCGCGGCACTGGAGAGGATGGCCCAGGTAGGGGGCTGAAGACTTCTTCCAGATTGCTATTTTCGAGGGGAGGCCTACGTCCGCACCCGCTCGCGCTCGGCGAGGAGCCGGAAGAACTCCTCGGCGACCTTGGCGGGGTTGCCCACCAGGGAGCCGGCGTCGTCGCCGGGAAGCCAGTCGGGGGGGAGGTGGTGACGGTAGGGGCCGACGAGGAACCGCTGGTCGAAGAGGGCGATCACCCCGGTGTCCTCGGGCGAACGGATCAGGCGGCCGGCGGCCTGGACCACCCGGGTCATGCCCGGCACCACGAAGGAGTACTCGAAGCCGCGCTCGAAGCGCTCGTCATAGTAGGCCTTGAGCAGCTCCTGCTCCAGGGTCAGCGCCGGCAGGCAGGGGCCGACGATCGCCACCGCCTTGAGCACCTCGCCGGGGTAGTCCACCCCCTCGGCGAAGACGCCTCCGGCCACCGCCACCAGCAGGACGTCGCCGAACACCGCCGAGCGCAGCGCCTGGAGGATCAGGTCCCGCTCCTTGTCGCTGTCCGCCTGGCGCTGCACCAGCACCCGCTTGTGATTCAGGCGCATCCGCCCCGTCACCTCGGAGAGGAAGGCATAGCTCGGGAAGAGCGCCAGGCAGTTGCCCGGCACCGCGTCGGCGAAGCTCGCCAGGCGCTCGGCGATCCGGTCGTAGTTGTTCGGCCGCTGCTTGTAGGTGGTGACGATGGACGGGTCGATCACCACCCGCCGGTTCTCCAGCGGGAACGGGTTGGGGATCTCGACGAAGGCCGTCCGCCCCGCCTCGAAGCCGAGGAGGCCGGTGTAGAAATCGGGGGGAGAGAGGGTCGCCGACAGGCCGATGGCGGCGTGGGCGCGCGAGATCACGGCGCCCAGGAAGCGGCTCGGGTCCTTGCAGAGGATCTTGAGGCGCGCCTCCCCCCGCCGCGCCTCCACGTAATGGCTGAACGCCTCGTCCGACACCACCAGGCCGTTCAGGAAGCGGAGGAAATTGAAGTACAGCTCGACGAACGGGTCCTCGGGACGGAAGCTGTGCGTCTCCTTCTGGTACTCCAGGTAGTCGACGAAGACCTCGTCCAGGTGGGGTCGCAGGCGCCAGAAGCGGTCCTCGGGCAGCGGCCACTCCACCGCCCGGTCCCCCGGCGGCCCCTCTTCCAGGGCGTCGGACACCGTGTCCTCGATCAGCCGGGCGAGCTGCAGGCAGAGCGTCTGGATGCGCAGGTGGACCGGCGCGCCGCCGTGCGCCGAGGCCTCGGCGGCGTGGCGGGCGGCGGCGGCGGAGAGCTCCGGGCTGTAGTAGCCCCGCCCGCGGTCCACCAGGTTGTGGACCTCGTCGATGACCAGGACGACGTCCGACAGGTCGTTGTCGGCGGCGAACTCGGTCAGCGACACATAGGGGTCGAAGGCGTAGTTGTAGTCGCAGACCACCACCTGGGCCTTGCCGGCCAGCTCCAGGCTCACCTCGAAAGGGCAGACCTCGGCCTGCCGCGAGGCGGCGAAGACGTCGTCCGGCTCGATCGACCGGTACTCGGCCCAGATCCGGCCCAGGACCCCCGAGCCCACGAGCTTCAGCGCGTAGTCCTTGGCGAAGCGGCAGTACTCCTCGTGGCAGACGATCTGGTCGTTGGCGCACATCTTGGCCTTGGCGCGCAGGCGCAGCGACCGGAACGCACCCTCCTGGTTGAGGAGGCTCAGCACCGCGGCGGCCATGTCCTGTTGCAGGGTCTTCGCGGTGAGGACGAAGACGCGCTTGTCGTTGGCCAGGGCGTACTTCAAGGCGGGGTAGAGGGCCGCCACGGTCTTGCCGATGCCGGTGGTCGCCTGGAGGAGGAGGTGCTCGCGGTTCGCCACGGCGGTCTCGACGGCTGCGAGGATCAGCTCCTGGCCGGGACGGGGCTCGCGGTAGGGGAAGCTGAGGCGCTCGGCCGCGGCCCGGCGCTCGGCGGCCTGCTGCCGGTCGGACTCGTAGGAGTAGATGAGGGCGTTGAGGCGCCGGCGGATGGACACCTCGAGCGCGGGGAGGTTGACCTCCACCGTCTCGCGCTCCATCTCGTCGCTGCCGATGGCGATGAGCACCAGTTCGGCTTTGACCTCGGCCTCGGAGGTCTTGCCCAGCATCCAGGCATAGAGCGCCGCCTGGCGCTGGTACATCTCCCGCACCGCCGGCGGCAGCGTGCCGCCGCGGCGCACCGACTTGATCTCCTCCACCACCACCGAGCCGTCGGGCTCCTTGCGCAGGCCGTCGGCCCGCCC
>DASPJI010000270.1:0-12028 GCA_035628695.1 Thermoanaerobaculia bacterium
CGGCTCCGGCGGCAACGAGACCGTCAGCTCGTGACCGGCCGACTTGAGCGCTGGGCGGACGATCTCCACCGCGCTGCCGACCACCTCGCTCAGCAGCACCCGGGAGAGGCGTAGCTCCACCTTGCCGCGGCTGATGCGGGAGACGTCGAGCAGGTCATCGACCAATCGCACCAGGTGGGAGAGCTGCCGGTCCATAATGTCTCGCGCCTTGGCAACGGCCTGTGAATCGCCGGACGCCAGCCGTATCACCTGGAGGCCGTTTCGCAGCGGCGCCAGGGGATTTCTCAACTCGTGAGCCAGCAGCGCAAGGAACTCGTCCTTGCGCCGGTCGGCCTCCTGGAGCGCCTCCACGGCTGCCCTTCGCGCCGTGATGTCCGTCACGGTACCGATGTACTCCCGGATCTGCCCCTCCTCGCCGTAATGCCCGACAGCGCTTACTTCGAGCCACGTCACCTTTCCTGCAGGCGTACGGAAGCGGTACTCACTGGCGAACGGCAGTCCCGCCCCGGCCGCGGCGTACCACTCTTGGGTGACACGATCCTTATCATCGGGGTGCAAGGCAAGAACCCAGCCTTCACCGTGCGCTTCTTCGGGAGACAGGCCGGCCATCTCGCACCAGCATTGGTTCACGAACAGATAGTTGCCCTTCGGATCGGTCAAGAAAATGCCTACAGGAGCGTGGGCCGCAAGCGTGCGGAAGCGCAGCTCGCTCGCTCGCAGGGCCTCCTCGGCCCTCCGACGCTCCGTCACGTCGCGGGCTATCTTCGACGCTCCGATGATCCGGCCGTAGCCGTCACGGAGGGGAGAAATGGTCAGCGAGATGTCGAGCAAGCGGCCGTCTTTGGCCATCCGGACCGTCTCGTAATGCTCGATCCGCTCTCCGCGTCCCAATCGAGCCAGGATCGCCTGCTCCTCGTCCAGCCGGTCCGGCGGAATGATCAGTGTGATCGACCGGCCGACGGCCTCCTCGGCGCTGTACCCGAAGAGCCGCTCGGCCGCGGCGTTCCACGTCCGGATGATGCTATCGAGAGTCTTGCTGATGATCGCGTCGTGGGATGTCTCGACGATGGCGGCGAGCCGCGCCTGGGCCTCCTCGGCCCGCCGGCGCTCGGTCACGTCCCGGAACACCAGCACCACTCCCACGGGGACGCCCAACTCGTCCAACATGGGGGCGGCGCTGTCGTCGATGGGCCGCTCGGTCCCGTCCCTGGCGATCAGGACCGTATGATTCGCGAGCCCGACGACCACCCCCTCCTTCAATGCGCGGAGTGCGGGGTTCTCGGCCGGCTCCCGGGTCTCTTCGTTGACGATGCGAAAGATCTCCGCCAGTGGCTGCCCCGCGGCCTCTGCCTGGCTCCACCCGGTCAGCGCTTCCGCCACCGCATTCAGATATGTGACCCGGCACTCGGAATCCGTGCTGATCACCGCGTCACCGATGCTGGCGAGCGTGATCCGCAGCCGCTCATGCTCGGCGGCGAGCTCCCGCTCGAGCCGCTGGCGGGCAAGGAGAATGGCGTTGGCGTTCTGGAGCGCGGCGATCCGGAGCCGACGGTCCTCGTCGTCCTGGGATGCCATCACGCGACCCCGAGCTCTTCGGCCGCCAGCACGGTGCCGAGCACCCGCGCACGGATCTTCGCGAAGGCCGCGTCGCGGGTGGTGGACGCGTCGTCACAGAAGGGCGCGAACCCGCAATCGTCCGTGGTGCCGAGTTGCTCGAGCGGGATGTATTCGGCCGCTTCGAGCACCCGGTCTCGGACCCCTTCCGGTGTCTCGACCCACGGATCAATCGGTGAGATGACTCCGACAAAGATCCGTTGACCGGACTTCATGCACTCGCGGATGATCTTCAGGACGCGGACGCGGTCCCTCTCGCCTGCCAGAGCGACGTAGAAGTTCCCCACCATGAGCTCGAACAGGCTGGGCAACAGCTCGGCGTAATCCACGTCCGCACTATGAGTAGAATCAAGATCACCACCCGGACAGGTGTGCACGCCAATGCGCCGGCGGTCCTCGGTGGAGAAGCGTAACAGCGCCAGGTTGTTCAGGTCGATGAAGCTGTGGAGGAGATGGCCAGAGGGGTCGATCTTGACCGCCAGCCGCCCTTCGGTGAAATCGATCTGAACCGCGTGCGCGCCTTTCCGCAGGCAGTTGCGGACCTCGGTTTCGTGCTCGCGTAAGAGATCTTCGATGAACTGTTCTCGGGGGTATCCAGGAATCTCATCGTCCGGGTACATGAGGCTCAGGGCGGACGGAGAGATGACCGCCTGCTTGACCGGCCTGTGGGCGTAGCGCTGGGCCACTTCCAGGTAGCTGTCCGCGTACCTCTGGTAGCGGAAGGGACCGGCCGTCAACCGGGGCATCCGGCGGGTGTGGCCGGCCACGAACGGGATCTTGAACCCCTCCGCGTCCGTGTTCGGCATCCCATGGACGCAATAGGTCCAGAAATTGTGATACTTCCTCTGTTCGCCATCAGTGATCACCGGAGAGCCTGTCTCCTCGAACCTCTCGATGGTGTCCCGGATCGCCTCCTCATAGAGGGGGTCCAGCGCCGGACTTATGCCGTCCATGGCCGTGACCGCCTCGATCAACCGCAGCGGCCTTGGGATGCTGCCGATCGGTTCTGTCGGGATACTCATGCGTCACCCCCGAATCCGTCCTACCCCGCCCACCGCTAGTGCCGCTGCATCCTATGTCCCTCACCCCGGGGTGTCAAACCACCTCCAGGACCGGAGGCGGAGGCCTTGGGACCTCCGCCTCCATTTTCCTCCTCCTGGATGGAGGGTTCCTCAGGGGACGAAGCCTCGGGCACGGCGGCGTCCCCCATCGCATTCAGTTGTCAAGGAGCAGTCCTGCCGCTCCGAACCGTTACGGCCTGGTTGGGAGCTCATCTCTGTATACGGATGCGGCGCCTGGAACGTTCGAATTTAGAAGAAGGAAAGGCGGGAGGGGCTCCCTGCAATGATACAAAGCCCCTGGACTTCGTATGGATTTCCCGGGGCTTCGATCCGAAGCCCCCCACCTCGCGACAAAGTCCCGGGATTTTCAGTGAGAGCTCCGGGGCTTCGATCCGGAGGCTCGGGGCTTCGAGATGAGGCCCCGGGTGTTTCAGTGAAAGTCCCGGGGCTTTGAAACGATCTCCCGGGGCTTTGATGGGAAGCCCCCGGACTTTGGGTCCAAGCCCGGGAGCTTCAGCGACAACCCCGGTACTTCGAAGCAAGGTGCAGGGGCTTCAGAACAGAGCCCCGGGGCTGAGAGACATCTCCCCGGGGCTTTGACATGTTGTACAGGGGCACCGTGACAGGCTACCGGGACCGCGGAGCCTGCCACGGCTTTCCGGACTCGGCCTACCGGGACGGCAGGTCTTCGGACGGGGGGAATCTCTCGTCGAGGAGGCTCCCGCAAAGGCCGAGAGCTTCAGCGCCTCCGGCTTCCAGGGCATCCGCGAGAGACGACGGGGAGCGCAGCACGTGAATGAGGGCATTCGCGTGATCCACCAGGGTCTCGTCGAAGTACTCCAGACGCATCACGACCTCGCCCGTATCCAGCGCGACCGGATACAGGCCGTCCGCCTCGGGCTCCTTGGACAGCCGGAGCAGGGGCTCGCGCCCCGTGCCGGGGAGGACCGCCGCGGTCACCAGCGCCGCCCAGCGCGACGGGCAAACCGCCGCCGGCCGGTGGCCCCGAGCGAGGCTCTGGCCGACCCGGAAGAGGCCGAAGCCCCTGCCGGGAATCGGCTCGATTCGCCACGGGCCCGCCACCGCGGCCTCGCCGGCCGTCGGCGGCTCGTCCCTCTCTCCCAGACGGGAAAGGAACTGAGCGGTGAACGCGTTGGTGGGAAGAGACACTTCGGACGAGCTGCTACCATGGGTGCAACCACACATAAGGACGAACCTCCTTGTGTTTCGTGGCCAGGTCCGGTCGTGAGTTACCAGCTCACTTCCGGACCGACTCGGCTCATGCCGGGCCACGTCCTGCCTTGTAGACGTTTGAAACCCACGCCGGGAAGCTTTCGCGGGGCCGCGGGCCCTCCGGCGTGTCCTACTACGACCTCAATGCCTCCAGCATAGAAGAGGGCAAAGCGGAAAGCAAGCGTCTCCGAAGAGATTTTACGGGGAGATCGCCGCTGCCCCCACCTGCGCCGGTGCCTTGGGTGCCTCCACCACCTCCCCCTCCGCGATCCGGATGGTCTTCCCCTGGAAGAGCGAGCGGCTGGCGAGGGCCAGGAATTCGGCGAGCGGTTCGAGCCCGATCTTCTTGCGGACGGGGTCCACCTGGGCGCGGCTCTCGATGGGCAGCACCACCGGCTCCCCCGCCCCGTCCGGGACGATCTGCGTACCGTAGCGCTGCTTTCCGCCGAGGGCGACCTGGAGGGCGTCGTAGAAGCCGGAGTAGACCGCGGCCCCTTCCGGCACCGGCTTGAGGTCCTTCTCCAGGAAAGGAAGAGCCGCGAGCATCAGCAGGACGTCCGAGCCATCCTGGGCCAGGGTGGCCGCCTGGGAGGCGGCCTTCACCCCGAAGCGGCGGACGTCGATCCAGCCGTTCTCGGCCGTCAGTTCCCGAAGGTAGCGGAGGTTATCGGCCACGGCGAGGCGCCACTCGTTCAGGTCGGTCTTCTTGCGGGCCTCCGCGGCCCGGCGCACCCGCTGGTCCAGATCCGCCCGGATCGCCGCGACCCGCTCCGGCGCCAGCTCCTTGGCCTTGGCCAGCGGGGCCGGCTCGAGGCTCACCGCCTTGGGGATCTCCGCGAGCCGGGTGTACTCGCGGAGGGTGCCGTCCCGTTCGATGCGGAGCGTGGCCTGCTTGCGGGCGATCTTCCAGCTCTCGCCGAAGCCGGCGCGGCGGAGGACGGCGCCAGTCCCTTCCAGGCTCACCAGTCCGCGAACGGTGAGACGGCCATCCTCCCAGGTGATCACTTTGTCCTTGTCGAAGCGGACCAGCCCCCGTCCCCCCTTCTCGCGCCAAGCGCCGTCGAGGTCAGCGGCCTCCACACTCACCGCGACATCATCAATGGGGATCCACTCCGCCTGATCGAGGTCCTGCCAGGGGAACAGCCAGATTCCCGAGCTGGCCTTGTAGGCGGCGATGTAGATGCCGTCCTGGGCGGCGGCCATGGTGACGGCTCCGGGGGACGGGACTCCGAGCGGCAACCTGGCCAGCTCCAGCGTTGCCGGATCGAAGCGCTCTAGCGCCATCTCGGGTCCTTCTCCTCTGGCTCCCCCTTCAATCAAGAAGTACATACGACCGTCGGACGCCTCAGTGATCGCCTTGGCCACCCTCTGAGAGGTGATCTCACCGGCAATGACTTTGCCTCCGGTAGCTTCGGCGAGAACCCGCGCCTCTTTCTGATAAATCGCTCGGAGGGCCTCCGCGTTGGGAGCCTCCCGGAGGCCTCCGCCGCTGACCACGACCTCCCGCAGCAGACGGCCGCCGGCGGTGTACTGGCGGAAATGGTGCTGCTGATCGTAGGCGGCCCAAACGCGCCCATCTGAGGCGCAGAACAGTTGGAGATTCCGCTCCTCGAGGGCCCTGCCGAACGACTTCGGCTTGCCGTCGCCCACCGGGCTCGAGACCAGAGGCTCCCAGCGGTCTCCTTCCCAGCGCAGCAGCCAAGGGGCATTTTTCCAATGGTCTTCCTTCCCCACGATGAGGTCCAGGGTAAGACCCGCGAGGACGGGGGCCCCCTGCTGGAGACAGGCGCCGGAAGCAGCCAACCCAGTTGGAGGTGCGACCGCCTGCTCCTCGCCGCCACGGAACAGACGGACGCCCACGCTCTGGAGGAGCAGCCAGTCTCCCTCGGGACTCATCGTAGCGGTGTGATACGAGCCGATCCCTCCTCCGCCGCCGGTGGTTTCGAGTTGACGAGGCGCTCCAAGCTCTCCCTGGGCCGATAGGGGGAAGACCTCAAGGGTATCCGTTCGGAGAAGGAACGGCTGGCCCGTCTTGTCTGCCTGCAGGAATTGGGGGCCTGTCCAGGAGGCTCCAGGGACGAACCGGCGAGCCTGCAAGCTCTTGGGCAGTTCCTCCGCCTGGCTGGGCCCCCACGCCACCATGGCCAAGAGGACCGGAAGAATCGACTCGAACCTGGAGCGCCTCGGTCTCATCACGGAGCAGCTCTAGCAATACCTGATGAAATAACGGCGAACCTCTCCCGTACTGGTGGTGATCTCACAGTACGATGCGCACGGGCCGGCGGGTTCGCAGTAACCATCAGCCTCTATAAGGGCCGGCAAGACCAGAGCGACGAGAACGAACAGACAGCGAAGGACGACGCGCTTCGACATACACCCTCCTTTGTTCAGAGCGCTCGTAGGTCGGGCGCTCGATGTCACGCCACTCGGATCACAAGCGGTTCAAGAGTACTCCCCTTCCAGAGTATAGGCGAATTCTGGACCACTCTGACGCTTCGGCCTTCTACCCTTCGGTACGGACCGCACACTCCCCTACCGCCCCCGCCTCCCCTCCCCCAGCGCCTGGAGGGCCTGGTCGAGCAGCTCCAGGGTGGCGGCTTCCTGGCGGGCGGCTTCCAGGAAGACCAGGACGGACTCCAGCACCCGGGGGGCGACGTTCAGCTCGCGGAAGACGGGCTCGGCCCGGGCGGCCAGCTCCTGGGTCTTGTCGGTGCGGCCCTGGCGGAGGTAGAGGCGCGCCAACTCCAAGGTGGCGATGGCTTCGTCGTAGCGGTAGCCCAGATCCTCGAACTCACTCCGAACCCTATCGAGAGTGATGACGGCGTTCTCCAGGTCCCCTTGACCGGCGAGGATGCGGGACTCCAACCAGCGCACTCTCACGCGGTCGGACCGGCTCTCCAACTCGGCCGCCAGCAGCCGGAGGGGATTCACCAACTCGCTTGCGTCCCCGAACTTCCCAAGATGGCACAGGTTCACCCCGAGGTTGAACTGGGCCGCGAACATCTGGCGCGGCTCCCTTTCCTCGTCGATGAGCCGGGCCGCCTGCCGCAAGGCATTGATCGCTTTGGGCGAATCCCCCATCTGCTCCAAGACGGAGCCCTTCTTCAGCAGAATTCGCCCCTGGGCCTCCGGGGAGCGGCATATTGCAAGGGCCTCGTCCAGCAGCTTTAAGGCTTCGGGGAACCGGCCCTGGGCGCGTCGGAGCGACGCCTCCAGGTCCAGAGGACGGGACGGGTCGAGCCGCCCCGTGCCCGCCGCCCCGGCCAGGCGGAGAGCTCGCGCCTTGCCAAACGCCGCCTCGGCCCCATCAAGATCGCTGCCCACCCGGAGTGCGTTGGCCTCGAACGCCCCGGCGTGCCCCTCGAGTCGGGGGCGGTCCTCGGGCCTGGCATGCCGGGCCATAAGCCAGGCCGCCCGGGCAAGTCCTAGTGCGCGAGCCGGGTCGTCCGCCGCGACGCGCTCACTATCTTCACAGAGCCGCTCCACGAAAATCTCGCTACGGGCGGCATCATCCTCTTCCGGACTGTCCCACCTATGCAGGGGAGGCAGCTCGCGCGCCATCCAGATGACCTCCGCCGAGACTCCATCCCAGGCGGTGCCCACCGGCCGTCGCTGTTCGTCCTTGATCCGCCAAGCCGGAACTCGGCGCCGACCACGGGCGCGTCGTTGGAGCCAGAGCAGGATGGGCACGAGGATCTCGATAAGGCCCAGAGGAACCCCTACCGCTGCCGCGGCCCGCTGAAGGTTCGGCCGGCTAGGGGCATACCAGAAGTTTTCCCAGGCCCAGACCTCCTTGGGATCGATCCCCATCTCCTTGGCGAGCGTCTCCTGACCCCAACCGGGTATGAACCGGATCAGCCGCACCGCCATCGCGCCGCGTTGCTTCGCCTCGTCCTCGCTCATCCGCCACTCCTCCTCTTTTCTCCCCGGCACTTACCGGGGATGGCGTACGCATTTCCGTAGCAACCTTGCGGCACCATACTCGCCAGGGCCGCCCGAGCGTCCATGGGGGCCACTCCGGGACGGACCCCGACAAGGAGAGCCGCATGTTTCGACGCCTCGTTTCCCTCGCCTTCATCCTAGCTCTTGTCTTCGCCTACGTCGTCCCCGGAACGGCTATGGCGCAGCCGTGGAAAACCGAAGTCTTCACCTCCGCTGCGGAAGGCTTTCCGTCACCTGCCGATCTCTTGGCCCAGGGCTGGACTCTCCTGACACGGCTGTGGGATAAGGAAGGCTGCTTGATTGATCCCAGCGGCCTCCCTGCACCAAGTTCGTCCACTCAGACGACACCGCCAGCGCAAGGTGAGGAGGGCTGCCTGATCGATCCAAGTGGGCTTCGCCTGAACTGCCCCTGAGTAGTCCCGCCGGGCGGCAGTCTCCTGCCGCCCGGTGGCCTTTCAGGCCAGTGGGAACGGTTTGGCTTGTAAGAGAGCCTCAAGGGCTCGCTCCACCATTTCCATGTTTGCGCCTTCCCGGTGGGCGGCCTCCCAGAAGATCTCCACTGCCTCCTCGGCTTCGCGTTCGACCCCCAAGCGACGAAAGACCGGCTCCGCGGCGCTCGCCAGTTCCCGAGTCTCGGCGGTCCGGCCCTGCCGCAGGTATAGCCGGCCGAGTTCCAAATCCGCAAGAGCGCGGTCGTAGAGGTGACCCTGCGCCATTAGGTCTCTCCGGACCTGGAGGATGGCGGTCTCCGCCTCTTTGTTCTCTCCCAAGCCGGCGTACACACGCGAGCGCAACCAGAGCAGCCGTACGACTTGAGACTCGTTACCAAGACGCATGAGACGCTCTCCCAGATCACCTAGCATGGCTCCGGCCTCGTTATAACGACGTAGGCGACAAAGTGCCACTGTACGGTTGAAGAGCAACGCGAACATCTGGTCCGGGTTCTTGGCCTCGTCCACCAGCAACTCGGCCCGCCGCAAGATCGCAACGGCGTCCTCGCCGCGGCCCATCAGCTCCAGGATGGGAGCCTGCTTGATAAAAATACGCACCTCGCTCTCCAAACCTGGGTTGAGGTCAAGAGCACGCTCTAGAAGCCTGAGCGCGTCTGGCAGCTGACGCAGGGCGCGCCGTAGTGAGGCCTCCAGGTCGTAGAGGCGAGACTCGTCGAGAGGGCCGGGGCCAGCCTCGACCCCAGAGCGCCAGAGAGTCCAGGCATGGGTGAAGGCCGCTTCAGAAGTCTTCAGCTCACCCGAGACCCGAAGGGCGTTGGCGAGGAACGCCCGTGCAAATCCCTCCACGCGATCGCGCCAAGCCTTCCATCCCTCCAGGCGCCCAGCGACCCAGCACGCCAGCTCCGCGAGATCCAGGGCCCGCCGAGCATCCGCCGAGGCCGCCTGCTCGGACTCTTCGGCGAGCCGCTCGACCAGGGCCCAGGTGGCCAGCGATGGTGCCTCCTCGAGCAGCTCCCGGCAATCGGAGACGGACCAGGTCCGGATCTCCAGCCAGACCCACCGTGCCTGGTTTCGGGCGGCCCGGATATGGTCGTCCAGCCGGGCCGCGGCTGCCTTCTCGGCCTGGGTGGCAGCGTAGGTGAGGGCGGCGCCCGCGATGATCCGCCGCTCCTTCATGGAGAGACCGAGCGGCGGCGACGAGGTCTCCTTGGGAGGCGGATAGAACAGGCGGACCACGTGCAGCAGCCCCTCCATGACCACCATCGGGAAACGGAGGATCCGCGCCAGGTACGCGGTCTGCCCCGGCTGGAGACGGGTACGCCCCTTCTCCAGGTTGTAGACCTCGTCGCGGGTGAGTCCGGCGGCCCGCGCCACGTCGTCCTGGGTCACGTCCTCGACTTCGCGGCAGAGCTTGAGCGTCAATCCTTCCGGCGGCGTTTTCGGCATGAACCCTCCTCGTCTCCTTCAGTTGCCGCAGGACGTCCCTGAAAGGACATCGTCCGCGAAGAAACTTGCGCGCTCCACGGGTCCTCTGGCGCTCGTGCGTAAAACTGTACGCCATCCCCGGTGCACCCCGGGGATGGAAGATAGGCAGGCTCAAACCGCCACGGCTTGAGGCATCCTCTCCCCGTCAGCTCCGCCGACTACCGCGAAGTACCGTTTTGAGGCGGGTCGTCCGGAACCCGGCGGGGCTGACGCTCGAAAGTACGACATCATGAACGTGCCACCGCGCCCCAAGCCGCCTTCCTATGACCCCTGCCTCTGGCTGGGCTCCGATTCCCATCCTTTCCATGCCCTGGCGCAATGCGCCGCCGACCTCTACCTGGCCCGGCTTCGCATCGAGAAGCTCGCCACGGACCTCGAATCGCACGAGTTTTATACCTCCCGCTTCGAAGACCACGAAGCCACCGATCCGATCGCTGAGATGCGCCGGGCCATCCGCTGTGTGGTGCAGGACCGCCTCACGCCGGCGATCCAGGAGCTCTACGACTTCATCCTCCATCCGCTCGACGGGCCCGGGGAGGCGCCGTGAGCCACGATGCCGCGGGCCGCATGACCTGGCAGCTCGTCGCCGCCCTGGGAGAGGAGCACGGGGAGGACCTCCTTCATCTATTGACCTGCCCGGAGTGCCGGGAGTCGGCCGCCGCGGTGCTGCGCGCCGGCGACGGCCTGGCCGGAGCCCTGGTGCCGGACTATGACCCGGTGTTCCGGCGGCTCGAAGCGGGCAACGTCTTCCTTTTGGAGGAGGCGAGAAGGCGGCGCGGCGAGGCGGGCCGCCTGGTGGCCGAGTTGCGGACCGTGCCGCCGAAGCAGCGCAAGAAGGTGGCCGAGCAGCAGCGCTTCGAGCGGCAAGACGTTCAGGAGCTGCTGCTGCTGGAGAGCGAGGCGGTGCTGGAGGACGACCCGCAGGAGGCGGTCTCCCTCGGACGGCTCGCGGACTCCCTCGCCCGGCGCCTCTCCTGGGAGGACTCGGCCCAGGGCGCCGTGGCGCGGGCCCGCGCCCAGGTGCTGACCGCCGGCGCCTATCGGCTGGCCGGCGACTTCAGCCGGGCCGATACGCTGCTGCGCCTCGCCATCCCCTACCTTATGAATGCCTCGGTCCGCGGCGCCTACTGCCGAACCCTGGCGCTGCTGCGGTGGGAAGAGGGCAACGTCGAAGAGGCCATCGCCCTTCTTCAGCACGGGATCGAGGTTCTGGGCGAGGAGGAGCTCGCGGAGGAGGCGGCGCTGTGCGCCGTGCCCCTCGGTCTCCTCTATCTGGAGCAGGGGGCCACGGGACGTGCTTTGGAGCTGCTGCTGCCGATGAAGAGGCTCGATCCATTCGCGCGGCGCGGCCTGACCGCCCGCGCCGCTCTCGGCATGGCCCAGGCGCTGGCCGAGCTCCAGATGCCGGCCGACGCCCGCGTCGCCCTCCAGGGCGCCTACCGGCTCTACGACCACATCCGCCAGCCCCTGGACAAGGTGCGGCTGTACTGGAACGAGAGCCGCGTGCTGGCCCGCCTGGGAGAGACCGAGCAGGCGCTCGTCCTGGTCGAGCAGGTGCTGGCCAAGCTCCTCGCCGAAAAGCTGGTGCCCGAGGCGGCCCTCGCCGCGGTGGAGATGACGGGCCTGCTCGTTTCGCTGGGACGGAACGGCGAGGTCCCCGACCGCCTCGCCGATCTCCGTGAGCTATGCGCCAGGGACTGGCAGCTCCGCAGGGCCTCCAGCACACTGAACCGCCTGGCCGCCGCGGTCGAAGCCGGGGATCCGGCACTCCCCCAGCGGGCCCAGCGCTATGCCCAGGCCCTGCGCCAGACGCTACGGCTGAGCTACCACCGCGTCGAGCCGCCCCCCGCGGCCTGACACCCCCGCTCCCCCTCCCTCTCTCCCCTCCCCGCTCCCCTCCGGGAGCTATCACCCCCTTCAGTTCACGTCGCATCGCCAGCAGATTTCAATATCTTCCTTCGATTTCAAAAAATTCTCTTCTTTTTCGTGTGACGTTTTACCCTTCTCGTCCGTATACATAGATAGAGGGGAAGACAGATCCTGCCGAGCCAGCCTTCCCGAGAGCTCCCCTCGACAGACAACCGCTATTTCGGGCGATCACGCCCAAGGAGGAGGAGCCGTGAACAATCACGACGCGCCAGAGGCGCGCATCCTGGAGAGGTTGGGAGACCTGGCCCGGCAGCAGAGGGCCCTGGTGGAGCACGTCCTGACCTGCCCGAGCTGTAAGGCCGGGTTTCTCGA
>DASPJI010000271.1:0-7965 GCA_035628695.1 Thermoanaerobaculia bacterium
GTGATGGCGAAGGAATCGGAGACCGGGGAAGAGGGGGCAGCCGTCGCGGCACCGGCCGCTCCGAGCGTGGAAACGAGTATGGCCAGCATCAGCCGAAGAGTCGATCGCATGGGTAGGTTCCTTTCTCGTCAAGACCTTCCACCGGAACGAACGCCGGCCGCGGCGGCAACCCCTCACCGGTCTTTGGGATTCAGTTGTCAAGGAACACCGCTTCGGGGGCACTCTACAACGAAGCCCGGCCCGGACACAAGACCGAAATTGACAAAAATGACTTTGTAGGATCTCATAGAGCCGCACTTGGAACCGTGGTGGACGTTCTCGGATCTGATCCGACCCGGCTGCACCGTCTCTCGACCCAAGGGTCGAGAGAGGTTCGAGGAGGGTCGAGAGAAGTTTGAGCAGGGTCGAGAGAGGTTTGAGCAGGGTCGAGAGAGGTTCGAGCAGGGTCGAAACAGGTCCGGCTCGGGTCCTGCCGTGTGGGACAGGTGGCGAGCGTTCTTTGACAATCGATGGCCCCGTTCCGGGCGCGGCGAGGTGGCGCCGCGCCCGGACGGGAAGTCCCGGCCCTCCCGCCGCGTTGTAGTGCTGAGACCGGTTACGGGCTCCGGGAGCCCGTGCCGGTCCGGGGAGGCGCGCCGGGGTGGGCACCCCTTTTGAGCCTCTTTTACATTTTTTTACCTCACTGTCCGTTCCTGCTTCCCGCGGGATCGGCTACAGTCGGGATGAGCCCCGGTGGCGCCGGGACGCATCCGCGCTGGCCTCATCGGGCCGCATCGGTTTGAATCGTCTGGAGATCTGATCTTGAGGAAGCTCGTTCGCTCTCTGTTGCCGGTCTGCACTCTTGTCCCCCTGCTCGCCCTCGCCGGCTGTGGCGGCGACTCCAACGCCGCCGCGTCGGGCCAGGGGCGCGGCGGCCCGGGCGGTGCCCAGGGCGGCGGCCGCGGGGAGAGAAGGCCTCCGGGCGAAGGGCTCCCGTCCCGCGACGTGCGCCTGGTCAGGGCCGAGTCCGCCAGCCTCCCCAGGTCCGTCGCCGTCACCGGCACCCTCGCCGCCGACGAGGAGGCCGAGCTCGGCTTCAAGGTCGCCGGACGCATCGGCAGCATCGCGGTCGACCTCGGCCAGCCCGTGCGCCGCGGCCAGGCGATCGCCCGCCTCGTCCCCACCGATTTCGAGCTGCGCGTCGCGCAGGCCCAGAACGCCCTGGAGCAGGCCCGGGCCCGCCTGGGCATCCCGCCCAACGGCCCCGACCGCATCGTGCCGCCGCAGGAGACCGCCGTCGTCCGCCAGGCAGCGGCCACCCTGCGGCAGGCCCAGCTCACCCGCGAGCGGATGGCCAAGCTGTTCTCCGAAGAGCTGATCCCCCAGCAGGACCTCGACGCGGCCGACGCCGCCCTCGGCGTGGCCGACGGCCGCTACCAGGAGGCCGTCGAGGAGGCCCGCACCCGCCAGGCCCTCCTCGAGCAGCGCCGCTCCGAGCTCGAGATCGCCCGGCGCCAGCTCGCCGATTCCATCCTCACGGCGCCGTTCGACGGCCGCGTCCGCGAGCGCCGCTCCGCCATCGGCGACTACGTCGCCGCCGGCGACACCGTCGCCGTCCTCGTGCGCGTCCACCCCCTGCGCCTGCGCCTCGCCGTCCCCGAGCGCGAGGCCGCCGGCATCCGCACCGGCCAGCCGGTCCGCCTGACCGTCGAAGGCGACCCGGGCACCCACACCGGACGCGTCGCCCGCATCAGCCCCTCGATCACCGAGGACAACCGCACCCTGATGATCGAGGCCGAGGTGCCCAACCAGAACGGCAGCCTCCGGCCCGGCGCCTTCACCCGCGCCGAGATCGTCGTCGAGGCCGGCGCCCCGGCCGTGCTCGTCCCCGCCTCCGCCGTGGTCACCTTCGCCGGTATCGACAAGGTCATCGGCGTCGAGGACGGCAAGGCCGCCGAGAAGCGCATCCGGATCGGCCGCCGCGCCGGCGACCGGGTCGAGGTCGTCGAAGGGGTCGAGCCCGGCGACCAGGTGATCGTCGATCCGGGCAACCTGGCGACGGGCCAGCCGGTGCAGGTGGTGGGGTGAGGCAGCCAGCCTCGTCCTTTTAGATATAGAGAGAGGCAGTCAGAGGTTCCTTCATGCAGAAGCTTGCCGAGATCAGTATCCGACGGCCGGTTTTCGCGGCCATGATCATCCTGGCCCTGGTCGTCGTCGGCGCCGCGAGCTACGGCCGCCTGGGCGTCGACCGGTTCCCCTCCGTCGACCTGCCCACGGTGTCGGTGCGCACCCTTCTCCCCGGCGCCTCCACCGAGGAGACCGAGTCGCTCATCTCCGAGCGCATCGAGGAGGCGGTCAACACCGTCGAGGGGATCCAGGAGCTGCGCTCGATCACCTCCGGCGGCTCCTCGTTCGTCATCGCCACCTTCGACCTCGACCGCGACATCGACGTCGCCGCCCAGGACGTGCGCGACCGCGTCGCCCAGCTGCTGCGGCAGCTCCCGGACGACGTGCTGCCCCCCGTGGTGGCGAAGTTCAACAACGACTCCTCGCCCGTCCTCACCGTCGCGCTCTCCGGCCAGCGCACGCTGCGCGAGCTCACCGAGCTGGCCGACAAGGTGGTCAAGGTCCAGCTCGAGCGCTCAGCCGGCGTCGGCGAGGTGCAGATCACCGGCGGGCTGCAGCGGGCGATCAACGTCTGGATCGACCCGGACCGCCTCGCCGCGTACCAGCTCCCCATCACCCAGGTGCGCAACGCCATCGCCCGCCAGAACACCGACGTGCCGGGGGGCAACGTGACCGGGCCGGCGCAGGAGATCACCCTGCGCACCATGGGGCGGTTCGAGAACGCCGAGGACTTCAACGACCTGGTGGTGGCGACGGTCAACGGCCAGCCCGTCCGCATCCGCGACCTGGGCTACGCCGAGGACGACACCAAGGAGCAGCGCTCCATCGCCCGCTTGAACGGCGTGCCCACCGTCACTCTGGAGGTGCGGCGCCAGTCCGGCGCCAACACCGTCGAGGTCATCGAGGGGGTCAAGGAGAAGCTCGCGCTCGTCGAATCCCAGCTCCCCACGGACGTCCAGCTCCAGGTGATCCGCGACCAGTCGCGCTACATCTACGCGGCCCTGCACGAGATCAACGTCCACCTGATCCTGGGAAGCGTCCTGGCCTCGCTGGTGGTCTTCGCCTTCATGCGGAGCTGGCGCTCGACGGTGATCGCCGCCGTCGCCATCCCGACGTCGGTCATCGCCACGTTCGGCATGATGAAGGCGCTGGACTTCACCCTCAACAGCGTCACCATGCTCGCGCTGGTGCTCATGGTGGGCGTGGTCATCGACGACGCCATCGTGGTGCTGGAGAACATCTTCCGCTTCGTCGAGGAGAAGAAGATGGGCTCCTTCGAAGCGGCCAAGGCGGCGACCGCCGAGATCGGGCTGGCGGTCATGGCCACCACCTTCTCCCTGGTGGTCATCTTCGTGCCGGTGTCCTTCATGTCCAGCATCTCGGGCCGGTTCCTCTACCAGTTCGGCCTCACCGCGGCGGTGGCGGTGCTGGTGTCGCTGCTCGTCTCCTTCACCCTGACCCCGATGATGAGCGCGCGCCTGCTCCGCGCCGAGGACGCGGCTTCCGGACATGGCGGCGGGCATGAGAAGGGGGATGCGGCCCGCTCCCGCACCGGCTTCTATGCCCGCATCGACCGGTTCTACTCGCGGATGCTCCGCTTCACCCTGGCGCACCGGCTGGCCGTGGCCCTCGTCTGCCTGGCGGTCATGGTCGCCTCGATCCCCCTCTTCAAGCTGGTCAAGGTGGAGTACATCCCCAGCGACGTGGACGAGTCGGAGTTCGACGTCAACGTCAACGCCCCGGAGGGGACCAGCGTGCCGGCGATGAACGAGGCCATGCTGGCGGTCGAGAAGGAGCTGATGGCCATCCCCGGCGTTGAGACGGTGCTCGCCAACGCCGGCGGCGGCTTCCTCGGCGGCGTCAACCAGGGTGGCGCCTATGTGCGCATCGCCCCGCACGAGGAACGGAAGCTCTCCATCCCCCGCTTCCTCAAGAGCCTCGCCCGGCTCGACCCAGGCGCGGCCTTCCGTGGCAACTACAGCCAGCAGGACGTGATGATGGAGGCCCGCCAGCGCCTGCGGAAGTTCTCCGACCTGCGGACGTCGGTCCGCAACATCCCGTCGTTCAATATCGGCGGCGGCAACTTCGAGATCGACTTCGTGCTGCGCGGCCCCGACCTGGTGACCCTCTCCGAGTACGCGAACCGGCTGCGGGAGCGCTCCGAGGAGCTGGGCGGGATCGTCGACGCGGACACCACGCTCAAGCTCGACAAGCCCGAGCTGCGGGTGCAGGTGGACCGCGCCCGCGCCGCCGACCTCGGCGTCGACATGGAGGACGTCTCCACGGCGCTCCGCCTGATGGTGGGCGGCGATGAGGAGGTCTCCCGCTTCCGCGATCCGGCCGCCAACGAGGACTACGATGTCCAGATCCGCCTCGTCGAGTCGGCGCGCAACACCCCGGGGGCCATCCCGCAGCTCTACGTCCCCAGCAGCCGCGGGGAGCTGGTGCGGCTGGACAACCTGGTGCGGCTGGAGGAGAAGACCACGGCGGCGCGGGTGGACCGCCTGGACCGCCAGCGGCAGGTCAGCCTGCGCGCCGGCGTCGGCCCCGGCTACGCGCTGGCGGACCGCATCGAGGCCCTGCGCCAGGCCACGGAGGAGATGAACCTGCCCCCCGGCTACTCGACATCGGTCGGCGGACGCGCCCGGGAGATGGAGCGCACCTACCAGGAGTTCGCCTGGGCGCTGACGCTCTCCATCATCTTCATGTACATGATCCTGGCGGCGCAGTTCGAGAGCCTGGTCCACCCGCTGACCATCCTCCTCTCGCTGCCGCTGGCCGTGCCCTTCGCGATGCTCTCGCTCTGGGCGACGGGCAACACGCTGAACCTCTACTCGGCGCTGGGGGTGCTGGTGCTCTTCGGTGTGGTCAAGAAGAACGCCATCCTGCAGATCGACCACATGAACGGGCTGCGCGCCAAGGGGATGGAGCGCGGCGCCGCGATCCTCCAGGCGAACCGAGACCGGCTGCGGCCGATCCTCATGACCACGCTGGCGCTGGTGGCGGGCATGCTGCCGCTGGCCCTCGGCACCGGCCCGGGCTCCGAGGAGCGGCGGGCCATCGCCGTGGTGGTCATCGGCGGCCAGACGCTGTCTCTGCTGCTGACGCTGCTGGCGACGCCGGTCTTCTACTCCCTCTTCGACGACCTGCGGGGCGCCGTGGGGGTGAAGGGGGTGCTGAAGCGGCTCACCAACGGGCGGGACCGCAGCCTGCGGGAGGCGGCGTAGCCCCTACGCCCACTCCCCCACCCCCCACACCGGCGGGCCGCGCCGCGCGGCGCGGCGGACCGGAGCGCCGGCCGCTGTGGCGGGCGGGGCGCGCCTCGACCGTGACCGGCACGTCCAGGGAGGCCGCCAGGGCCTTCTCCAGGCGGTCCAGGACCTCTTCATAGGAATCGCCGGCTTCCTGTCGGCCGGCCAATGTCTGCAAGGCGCGGGAGCAGGCGGCGCAGCCCTGGAGGAGATGGGCGACGACGGCACGGTTCTCGTCCCGCGACGCCTTGCCGTTCAGGAACCTCTCGAGGGTGTCTTCCGGGATGGGGTGGTCCATGGGCGTCCTCCTTCTTCAAGAGGAGGTGACGGACCGGGGACATCCATTTCATCCCCCATTGATCTCCGGCGATATTTCGCTTAGAGTCATTCGTCGATAGACATCTCCAGGAGGCTCCCCATGGCGATCTCGAAGTCGGCTCCGAGCTCCGCTCACCCCTCGCACCCCTCTCACCGGCGCCGTTTCCCCCGCGTCTCGTTCGAGAAGGCCGCGCTGGTGCGGACCATCGGCACGGACCGCCCCGTCGAGGAGTTCGCCAAAACGCGGGTGCTCGGCCCCGGCGGCTGCATGTTCGTCAGCCGCGAGTCGCTGGGATTCTCCACCCTGATGGAGCTGATGATCTCCTGCCGCGGGCGGGTCATCAAGACCGACAGCCGGGTGGTCTACGAGATCCGCCGGGGCCCCGGGGAGTACGAGGTGGGCGTCGAGTTCCTCCGCATCAGCCCCACCGACCGGGCGCACGTGGAGTCGATCGTCACCACCCGGGCGGCCTAGAACGCCAGCCCGATCCTCTAGAACGCCTGGTTGTCGATCCCGCCGCAGAAGTTTCCCGACGGGTTCGAGTAGGCCTTGACCGCGCCGGTCCGGGTGTCGGTCACGGTGATGGTGTAGTCGAGGTCCGAGAGGGCGCCGTAGAAGACGGCGATCCGGTCCTGGAAGGGCAGCGCCTTCACCACCAGCTCGACGTTGGCCGGGTTGCTGAACGAAAAGAGGCCCGACTGCTGGCCGAGCGGGCCGGCGACGCCGCGGCCGGAGGTGCCGTCGGCGGGGTTGCGCCAGTCCACCTCGACCCGCAGGCGCTTGTCCAGCAGACAGAGGGCGTTCTTCCCGGCGGCACAGCCGCCGCGGCGCCCGGCCTTCTCCACGGCACCCGCCGCCGGCGCGGCGAGCGCCGCCGCCCCGGGGAACGCCTCCTGGTCGATGCCGCCGCACTCCCTGGGACCGTTGCGGTAGGTCTTGACCCTGCCCGTCCGGGTGTCGGTGACCGTCATGGTGAAGCGCAGGTCGGTGAGCTGGCCGTAGAAGACCTTCACCACGTCGCCGAAGTCCAGGACCTTGAGGATCAGCTCGGTGTTGGACGGCGACGAGAAGTAGAAGAAGCCGGTGTTGTCGCTGCGCCGGACGGCCTTGCCGGTGCCGAACCGGCCGTCGAACTGGTTCTGCCAGTCCACCCGGACCTCGAAACGCTTGTCGGCCAGACAGAGGGTCTCGGGGCCCTGGACGCACGGCTTCACCGGGTCGAGGAACTGCCGTACCTCGGGATAGGTGACGGCGAAGGCGCCGTCGATGGTCCGCACGTCCGACGGGCAACTGCTCTCGGCGCCGCAGCCGCTGCGGATCTGCCCCACGACGTGGCCGCTGCCGAGGACCGCCGGGCCGCCGGAGCTGCCGCCGGCCGCGCCGCCGCGCACGGTGGCGGAGTGGATGTACCGGGGCCGCGGCGACGTGGGGCACTCCGCGAGGTCGGGATCGACCCGGGTGACGCTGTAGACCTGGGGCAGCTCCAATGCGTGCGACAGGCGGTGGAGCAGGGTCCCGGGCTCCAGCGGGCGCGCCGTCCAGCCGAGCAGCACGCGGCCGGGGGGCAGGCTGGAGAGGCGCAGCAGGCTCGCGTCGCTCTCCGGCACCGTGGCGGGCAGGGTCGCCCCCACCGCCCGCGGCAGCCCGCCCCGGTCCGGCGGGATGCCGTCGCACCCCGAGGTGACGAAGTCGAAGTAGGTCTCCGCCGACGCCGCCTCCTCGGGCTCGCTGATGCAGTGGGCGGCGGTCAGCAGGTAGGGGACGGTGGTGCGGGGGTCCGCGTCGTTCAGCAGGCCGCTGCTACAGAAGCTGCTCGAGCTGCCGCTGACGTACTCGATGACACCGACCGCGCGCCGGAGCTGCTGGACGAACCCGAACTCGCCCGGAGTGACACAGTTGCCGTCCACCCGGCAGTCCAGAGCTTTGGACATGGCCGCGGGGACGTCCACCAGCTCCAGCACCCGGTCGATGGTGAAGCCCGGCCCCTTCTCCGGAGCCTCGGCGCCCGCCGGGAGCACGACCTCCAGACGGATGGCGCCACCGCCGACGCTGGGGGTCCAGATCCCGCCGCCGGGCCCGATCAGCTCGGGGCCGAAGGAGGGGGCCACCTCGCCGCCTTCGCCATAGACCCAGAGGCGGGCGCCCGCCGGCAGCCGCACGTCCGCCAGGTGGAGCCGCAGCCGCCAGGCCCCTTCGGCGCGCACCTCGCCGCCCCACACCGGCCTTCCATCTCCGGCCAGAGCGAAGCCCCCCTTGTCCCGGGATTCCGGCGCGGCGCCGAGCTCCACC